>CAZEVV010000016.1:0-6720 GCA_964515675.1 uncultured Paludibacter sp.
TGATATTTTACTGCAATTAAACGCATTGCAATGACCGATGCGGCCGAAAGTATATGGGTTAGGTTTTCGTTGAAGCCTGCAATGTGACACAAATAATACACCAATCCACCCAAAACACAGGCCAAAGCATAAATGTCTTTGCGAAATATGAGTGGCACTTCGTTGATGAGTATATCGCGAATAACACCCCCAACCGAACCTGTAATCATTCCCATAACAATGGCTACCCAAAACGGAAATTCGGCTGCCAAGCTGCGTTCGATGCCTACAACAACAAAAAGTCCAAGGCCAATGGCATCGAAAATAAAAAATGTATTGTTGAGTTTTATAAGGAATTTACCAAACAAAATAACGGATAATAATGCAAAAGCAGTAACAACGAGGTAGGAGGGTTGCACCATCCAAAAAGGAGTAATGCCCAGAAAAATATCGCGTGTAGTACCGCCGCCGATAGCGGTAACGAGGCCCACTACATAGGCGCCAAACCAATCGAATTTTTTTGCCGATGCCAATCGTATGCCACTTATTGCAAAAGCAAATGTGCCAGCATAGTCGACCAATTGTATAAAGTCCATTGTTTTATTGTTTTTATCATGCTTGCGAGGTGGCAAGCAGCAATGAAAAAACGTACCAAACGCAATTTTTTGAATGCATTTGGTACGTTATGCTAAAAAATAAAATGTTCAGCCTTGTTGAAATTAGTTTGCAGGAGCAGCCTCTTCAGCTTCGGGAGCATTTTCGCCAAAACCTGGAGCAACCACACCTGGCATTGTTTTTTGCGCTTCTTGATACTGTTGTTTGATAGCCGAATCGTCGGTGCTTACGTTTGTTTTGTGAAAACCTACAGCAAAAATTGATGCTACAAGCACAAATGCTACAAGACCCCAAGTTGCTTTTTCGAGGAAGTCGGTTGTTTTACGCACGCCCATTACTTGGTTCGACGACTGAAAACCTGCTGCTAATCCACCACCTTTTGAGTTTTGTACCAATACCAACAAAGTAAGTAAAACAGAAGCTATAACAATTAAAATAGTGAAAAGAATGTACATAATATTCTTGTTTTATGATTTTATTTTTTTGTATTTGCAATAATTTTTTCCAAAAACCGAATTTGGTCTGCAAAGTAAACACTTTTTTTCGGATTTATCAAATTTAATTTTCTCAAAATTTCAATTGCCTCTTCATATTTTTGTTCTTTTATCAAAATTTTTGCCGCATTCTCGCTTATTTCGCTATTTTGCTGCTTTTCGTTTTGATTGATGGCAAAATAATCGGGTGTCGATAATCGAACATTTTGCGTAGGAACAAATTTATTTTTTTCGACTTTGGGCTTTTCGGGCTCAACAGTTTTTGCTGTTTTGCTTTGGTTGGCACTTATCTGATTGCGTGCCTCGAGCAGTCGTTGTGCTAAGTTTTTGAGCGACGATTTCGATTCGGCACCTTCGGCATTCGTTGCATCGAGCAGGTCGAAATAACTGCCGCTGAATTTTGGTACTCGTAATTGCTTTATTGGCTCGTTGCTTAATTTTTTTTCGGGATGTAAATAATAATATAGTTCGTTGCGATTGCTCGTGTAAAGCAATGCGCGCTGTGTGTATTGTGCCGATTGTATGTTACGGCTTATTTTCATTGCTTTGGCCAACAAAATATGCACATGTGCAAAGTATGGATAATACGATGCTAGCTCTTTTAAACCTCCAATGTGCTGTTCGCTAACATCGTCGGGTTGCTTTATGAGTGCTAAAAAATCTTCGTTGGTCATTATTTTTTTCTGTTTTTTGACAATGAAATTTTAATTTGATGCATTACAATAATACTGTTTTTTGCATTTGCACAAATGTAATTTCAATAAATAAAGCTATGTTTTTTATTTTTTATGCAAATATAATTAAAAAATGCTGTTTAAATTAACAACACAAAAAAAACACTGTCGAAAAAATGTACTTTTATGATTCGACCTATTTATTTCGACATTAAAATTTACTCCGTTTTTTTATTCAACCAATTGTAAATGTATTCGTAAATGTCTAATTTGCAGCTTTCTTGTAAAATTTCATGTCTTAGCTCACTGTAAATTTTCATTTCAACATTTTTCATCCCGTAGTTTTTCATGCTAGCAAATGTTTTTTGTACACCTACTGTAAAATCACCTATAGGGTCGTTGGCGCCACTCAATAAAATTACGGGGAAGTCGGGGTGCAATTTTTTTGTCCATTTTTTTTTGTTGGCCAATACATTTAGCGTGAGCAAAGCATAAAACCCATTCACACTGAAATCGACACCACACAATGCGTCGGCCTGAAATTTTTTACGATTTTCTTTGTCAATACTAAGCCATGCAATGCCATCGTTGCCTTGTTCGTTTCGGTATTTGAAATTATTCATTGCCTTGAATAAAATATTGAAACTTGTGCGTTTTTGTGGACTCAAGGCATTGCGTAATGCAAAATACATGCGTGCAATGGATGCTCCTTTTGCTTTGCAGCCTGTGCCAACGATTACGGCCGCATCGAAAAGCGTGGGTGCTTTTTGCAACAAACAACGCGCAATAAACGAACCCATGGAGTGAGCCAAAATAAAATGCTGCAAACTTGGGTATTGCGCATGCAAATGTTCGGCCATGGCATGCGCACAGTCGATGAGCAATTCGTGTGGCTGGTTGTTTCTGAAAAAGCCCAATTCAGTTTCGTTTTGGGCTGTTTTTCCGTGCCCTGGAAGGTCGAAAGTGAGAACAGCAAAGCCTCTTTCGGCCATAAAGCGAGCAAAAATATCGTATCGACCACTATGTTCCTGCATGCCATGCACAACCAGCAGTGTAGCTTTTACATCATTGTGCGTGGGTAAATATATATTGTGATATATTTTTTGATTATCATCGAAAGCGAGATAATCCGTTTTTATGTTGATATTTATTGACATAGCTGTGAAAGAATGAAAAATGAAGAATGAAAAATGAAAAATGTCCTGCTAGCTATCGGGATGAAGAATGAAAAATGAGCAAATAGCTAAGAAAATGAGTACTTTCAATTGCTTACCGCTTACCGCTTACTGCTTACTGCTTACCGCTTAGCGCCGCTTACTGCTTACTTTTCAGCTTCTCAATATATTCCTTCAAAATCGACAGCGAATAATCGCCAGCATGTTGATTGACAAAACCTATGGCCGAGATATGCGCTTCTTCGTTGGCAGCGTCGGAGATGACACGAATCACAGTGAGCGGCACTTCGTAGTCGTCGCAAACTTGTGCCACGGCAGCACCTTCCATTTCGGCACAAAGTACTGATGGTAAGTTGCGTATAAGCGCATTTTTCATGTCGGTGCTCGAAATAAATAAATCGCCACTTGCTATGTCGCCCACCAAAAATTTGGGGTAATTTATGCCTTGATTTTGCAGCGTTTCTCTGAATGCTTTGTTGTTTTTAAGAAAGTTGTGCACTGCTTCGGACATGATATCGACATTTTGTTGCTGTATTTCGAATGACGTTTTGCCCGTTAGCGGAATTTCGAAGCGACGCATCAACGGTCGCGCGTCCATATCGTGCTGATAGAGGCGTTGCGCAATAACTATGTCGCCCACATTCAAATCCGACGAAATGGCGCCTGCAACACCGCTAAAAATGATTCTATCAACTTTGAACTCTAAAATTAAATTGGTAGCCGTAGTTGCCGAAGCCACTTTGCCCCAGCGCGAAAAAACAGCTACAACTTCTTGACCGTAAAGCAAACCTTTGTAATAAAGTCGGCTGCCGCGTTCCACTATTTCTTTGTTTTCGATGGCTGCAATTATTTTGTCCATTTCTTCGGGCATGGCGCCCATAATTCCGAGTAGCATATTGATAGATTTTTTAAATGATTAACTCTTTATTTTTTGAGAACAATTATTCAGCTTTAATGTTCGTAATGCGTTGAAACAATGTAGGGTGCGAATAGTGAAAAAACACATATGCCGGATGTGGCATTAAATTGCTGAGCGAGGTCGACGACAGTTTTTTCAAACTTGCAATCAAATCGTCGGCAAAGCCATAGTCGGCAGCATATTTGTCGGCTTGGTATTCGTATTTGCGCGAAAGCACATTGCTCAACAAGTCGATAACCAACGACAGGGGCGAGTATAAAATACCAAATGCCAATACATTGAGGTGAAAGCGAGCTTCGGGAGCGCCCAAGGCTTGCGATAGGGCATCGCTTTTAAGGAAAATGCCCAAAAGATAGAACAGCAAAAGCGTTGTAGCCAGCGAAATAACCATGTTTTTAACCGTGTGTTTGTGTTTGTAGTGCCCAATTTCGTGTGCCAAAACAGCCACTATTTCGTTGGTTGTGAGTTTGTCCATCAATGTATCGTAAAGTACAATTCGTTTTTTGGGGCCAAAACCTGTGAAGTAGGCATTGGCTTTTGTCGAACGTTTAGAGCCATCGATAATATATATGTTTTTGAGTTGAAAACCAGCTTTTTGCGAAAAGTTTTCGATGGCTGTGCGCAATTCGCCATCGGGTAGGGGTGTTTGTTTATTGAACAAAGGTACAATTAGTTCGGAGTAAAAAAGGCTCATAAACAAGCTAAATGCACTTACAAGCGCCCATGCCAGAAACCAAAAGTTTTCGGGTGTAAGGTTGTAAATCCACATGATGAGGTAAAGCAAGCCACCACCCAAAATAGCTGTAATGGCATATGATTTTAATTTGTCCATTACAAAAAGCGAAGGTGTCATTTTGTTGAAGCCAAAGCGCTCTTCGATTACAAATGTGTCGTACCACGAAAATGGCATGCTAATAATGTCGTTCACCACAAAGATAAGTCCGAAAAAAATGAGCGACTGCAAAATTGGGTCATTCACCCAGCCAGCCACCATGGCATCCACCCAACCAAAGCCACCCAGTGCGTACATAAGCAATGTTGTAACAAAGCCAAAGCTGCTCGTTATCATTCCAAAGCTTGTGTTTGTGCGAAAATAATCCTGTTGTTTGGCATATTTTTCGGGGTCGTAAATGTCTGATAGTATTGCTGGTAAAGCTTTTTTCGAGAATTTTATATTGAGCGCCGAAAGATAGCGTTCCAAAACAAAATCGGCCACGAGTATGAAAATAATTACAAAGTATAAAAGTCCGAACATATAAAAATTGGATAAAATTAAATTGATTGAAAATAAATAATTAGCAAATATACAATTATTTTCTTTATAACGATAAGAATGTTGATGCTAGAAGTACAAAAAGGCTTATCTTTGTGGAGAGTAATGAGTAATCACCCTAATCCCCTCCATCGTACCTTAGTTGGAAATCATAAAGAGGGAATCAGATAGGGAATTGTAGAGCGATATTCATATAATATGTGCGTTTAAATGATTGTTTAATTGCAGAATTTTCATTTTCTTTACTTTGCAATTTTTACTGTAAACGCCAAAAAAAAGTACTTCCTAAAGTGGTGATTATTTAGCTTGAAAGTCAGAAGTACAGGTTTTGAAAAAATGCTTTGGTAAGTGCTAAAACACACAATTTTTTTACTTATTGCATGTTGCGAACCAATGGTGAGCAGCTAAATTGAAAAAAGAAACGAAACACAAAACACAAAACACAAAACACAATGAAACTCTACGGATTTGTATTGATAATACTTTTGGTACTTGTATTTGTGCCTGATTATTATATATTTAATAAGCTTAAAAAAAACAATAAGCCTAAGCTGGCGCTGTTTAGTTTGCTTCCGGCTGTGTTTTTTGTAATGTTTTTTTTGTACCTCAAATTTTGGGGTCGTGGCATTAGCGATTATCGCATTACGAGCATTTTTATGTGGATAAATTATGTGTTTTTGCTTATTTTCGTTCCTAAAATGCTTTATGTGCTGGTGCGTGGCTTACGGTTTTTGCTCGCCAAGATATTTAAAAAATATACTTTTTGGGTAATGTCGGTTTTTGCGTGGTTGTTGGCAGCTGTTACATTTTTTGTTTTTCTGATTGGCGCTTTTGTTACGCCCAACAATTTTGAAGTAAAACACACCGAACTTGCAATACACAATTTACCCAAGGCTTTTGATGGTTACAAAATAATTCAAATTAGCGATATTCACTTGGGTAGTTTTGGTGCTAATACCACAAAGCTCAATCCAATAGTTGAACTCATTAACCAGCAAGATGTTGATTTGCTAGTTTTTACAGGCGATATGGTGAACAATTATGCCGACGAAGCAAATGGTTGGGACCCTGTTTTTACAGCATTAAAAGCAAAAGATGGGAAATTTGCCATTTTGGGCAATCACGATTATGGCGATTATAGCGATTGGCCCAGCGAGGCAAGTAGGCTTGAAAATAGAAATGGCATAGCGCAACGCATCGAAGCATTTGGTTTTACATTATTGCGAAACGAGCATGTACATTTGCGCCGTGGCACCGACAGTATTGCATTGGCAGGTGTCGAAAATTGGGGAAAGCCACCTTTCCCAAAGTATGGCGATTTGGCATATGCAATGCAAAGTATTGAGTCCGATAATGTGGTGTTGCTACTCAGTCACGACCCCTCGCATTGGCAAGCCGAAGTGCTGAATTATCCCAACATTAAGCTTACACTTTCGGGGCACACACATGCAGCACAGTTTATGTTTCGGTGGTTTGGGCGCAATGTGTCGCCATCGGCATGGGTGTATCGCAATTGGGATGGTTTGTATAGCAATGGCAATCAGCATTTGTACATTAACCGCGGATTGGGATATGTGGGATTGCCCATGCG
>CAZEVV010000016.1:6820-25214 GCA_964515675.1 uncultured Paludibacter sp.
ATTTTGCATGATAATTAATTTTGTATAATTTTGCGATTTATTTTACGTTAATAAGTAAAAGCTTATAAAAATAGTGCAATGAATTTTTTTCGCCCATTTAATATAATTCGAATTATACTTTTTATTATCATTAGCATAACATTAGGCGCATGTCAAAATCGTGAGTCCAATACCATTCGTATAGGCGTGCTTCAAGGTCCGTCGGCCATAAGTTTTGCCAAAATGATGGAGAACCCCATGGTTGTTGGTGGCAAAAAAGTGGAAATAATTATAAAGAATGACCCGCAGCAAATTCAGTCGCTCATGCTTAAAAACGAGCTCGATTTTGCCATTCTTCCTACCGTAATGGCTGCCAATCTTTACAACAAAAATTTACCCTATCAAATGATGGCGTGCCCCGTTTGGGGAACATTGTATTTGGTTTCGCGCGATAAAAATGTACAATCCTTTGGTCAGATTGCAGGGCGCGAAGTAGCTGTGTTTGGGCAAGGAGCTACGCCTGATATTTTGTTGCGAAATAAAATTAAAAACGAAGGCATTGATAATGTGGTGTTTAATTATGCTTTTAATAGCAACAACGATTTGGCATTGGCTATTCTCAACAGCAAAGTGCAACTGGCTGTGCTGTCCGAGCCTATGGTGAGTTTGGTGTTGAGCAAAGATAAAGATGTTTCGATTGTGACTGCCATTGATTGTGAAGAATATATGCTGAATATGTTTAAAGATATTTTTGTACAAACAGCTTTTTTAGTAAATACAAATTTTGCGAATAATCACCCTTTGATACTGAAAGAAATTAACGAACAATACATACGTAGCTGCAATTTTATAAACGAAGAGCCTACTTTGGCTGCCGAATTGGTGGTGAAATTGGGTTTGTTGCCCGACATTGATATTGCTGCAAAATCGCTGCCTTTGTGTAATATACGTTATGTTTCGGCATTTGCCATTGAGCGTGAATTGAGCTTGTATTTAAACATTTTTTTAAAGCAAAATCCCGAAACAATTGGTGGAAAAATACCTGATAAGGGTTTTGTGTTTAAAAATTTTTGAAGCATGATTGCGGCGAACCCTTCACCTAATTATTTAGCAATACAAGTTTGATTGTTGCTACTTTTATCATTTGGTATGTTTTAGCTTGTTGTTTGTTTATTAAACGCGGTGTTTTCGTTCAAGTATTATTTAGTTAAGCTAAAAAATGATTATATTTGCAATCTGAAATTTTTACATTCGTCAATTGAATAAATAATTACAATTATAATATAAAAAAAATCATGAGTACAACAGTTTTGTTATTTGCACTCGGTATGCCCGAAATTATTCTTATTGCTTTGGTAGTATTGCTCATTTTTGGTGGAAAAAAAATTCCTGAGCTAATGCGCGGTTTAGGCAAGGGTGTAAACGAGTTTAAAAAAGGAATGAAAGATGTTGAAGGCGAACTTAATAAAGATGTAGAAGAAGACAATAAAAAATAGTCGACTGCACACTGAAATTCGCTTATGTCAAATAATGATGAACAATTATTCTCGTTTTGGGATCATCTCGAAGCTTTACGGCAGACATTGCTGCGTATAGTTTTGGTGTTGGTGCTGCTTTTTGTACTTGTGTTTTCGGCCAAAGATTTTGTTTTCGATACAATTTTATTACCACCTTTGCGTTCCGATTTTTGGTTGTATCGTAGCATGTGTGTTTTGTCGGAATGGCTACATTTTCCGGCGCTTTGTCCTTCCGACTTTCAAATTCAACTGATTAATATCGAGCTTTCGGGGCAGTTTATGGCACATCTTAGCAGTTCGTTTGGCTTTGCAATAGCCTTGGCTGTGCCTTTTGTGTTGTTCGAAATTTGGCGTTTTGTGCAACCTGCGCTTTATCCCAACGAGAAAAAAAGCTTTTCGATGATATTTTTAAGTGCAAGCTTTTTGTTTTATTTGGGGGCAGCAGTGAGTTACTTTCTTATTTTTCCACTCACCATTCGCTTTTTGGGTACCTACGAGCTTTCGGCCGATATACCCAATCAAATATCCATACAATCCTATTTAAGTGCACTTTATATTCTGATTTTTTCGTTGGGAATAATGTTCGAATTGCCTGTGTTGGCCTTTTTGCTTTCGAAAGCAGGCATAATACACCGTGAGCAACTGAAAATGGTACGCAAATATGCCTTTGTAATCATACTTATTATAGCTGCACTCATTACACCAACTACCGACCCATTTACAATGATGTTTGTGGCTATGCCTGTGTATTTGCTGTACGAATTGAGTATTGTTACAGCTAAAAAGAAAGTAGAAGTTGAATGATTGTAGATTTGTGGTGATACCCTCGAAATGAGCATAATAGGAGCGGAATGTATTTACGCTAATTCTCTTTTGATGCGTTTGTGTTATAGCTCTAATACAATGTTTCAGAAAGTATAATCAATAATATCACAACATGATAAAAAGTTTTTTGGATCATGTTTTCTAATAAATGCTTGAAAGAAAACCCTCTTTTTGATAGATTGATGTTTTATTGCGAATACTAAATAAATATAAATAACGACTCGTATTCAATCAATTGTATTTGTTTTTTGTTGAATGCCCATATTGTTTAATACAAAGCTTGAATTTCTGAATATTTTGAAACTTGCTTGAGTATTTGTTTTTGTTGAGATAACTAATATTGCAAGCTATTCCAGCTAATTATGCCTATTTTGAGTGTCAAAAAAATCGATTAAATAAATATCAAAATATGAAATTTATATGAATAAAAAATTTTTATTTTTTGCTGTTTTCATAACATTTGCAATGTGTGCCGAGGCCACCAAGCCTAATATATTTAGGCCACGCAAAAAGAAAACAGAAGTGCCTGCAACACCTGCACCGGCAGTCAGTCCTCGCCCAACAAATACACGTGGGCCAAGAGCTTATACCGAAGTTATTACGCGTAAGGCACAGTCGACAAAGAGTTTTGTAGATGTGCATAAAGTTGAGAATAATTACTTTTTCGAAATTCCCGATAGTATGTTTGGGCGCGAAATATTGGTAGTGTCGCGTATTGCTAAGTCGGCAGCCGGAAGCAGGAAAGGATTTGCAGGCTATGCAGGCGATCAAATAGGGCGTCAGGTAATTAGCTTCTACAATGCTGGCAACGACAGGGTTTTTATACGCTCACATTCGTATGCCGAGCGTGCTAGTGATAGTACAGGTATGTATCTGTCGGTGCGTAATTCAAATATTCAACCGTTTGTACAGGCATTCGATGTAAAAGCTTATAAGGTTGATACACTGTCAAAAAAACGCACGGTGGTGATTGATGTTACCGATTTCATTCAATCAGACAATAATATTCTGCATTTTTCGCAAGCATCAAAAAAAGCTTTGTCGATAGGTAGCCAAATAAACGATCGTAGTTATATTGATACGCTCAAAGTGTTTCCAACGAATATCGAAATACGTACAGTAAAAACCTATCCGCAAGTTTCGTCGGGCAACACACCTCCAGGCGAAATGCCCTTTACTTTCGAGCTCAACAGTTCGTTGCTGTTACTGCCCGAAAAACCCATGAAACCCCGCTACTACGATCCGCGCGTGGGTTATTTTACTGTGAGTTATACCGATTTCGACAAAAACCCACAAGGCGTTGAGCGTGTGTCGATGATTACACGTTGGCGCATGGAGCCCAAAGACGAAGATGTAGAAAAGTATTTGGCAGGCGAACTTGTTGAACCTAAAAAACCTATTGTTTTTTATATCGACCCAACGACACCTAAAAAATGGGTGCCCTACCTTATTCAGGGTGTCAACGATTGGCAAGTGGCTTTTGAGCAAGCAGGATTTAAAAACGCTATTTATGCACTCGAAGCACCCAACGACCCCACGTGGAGTTTGGAGGATGCGCGCCATTCGGCCATAGTGTACAAACCATCGGATGTGCCCAATGCAAGCGGTCCGCACGTGAACGACCCACGCAGTGGCGAAATTCTCGAATCGCACATCAACTGGTACCACAATGTAATGAAACTGTTGCACAGCTGGTATTTTGTACAAGTTTCGGCCATCGACGAACGTGCACGTAGCATGCAATTCCCCGACGAGCTCATGGGCGAACTCATACGCTTTGTTTCGGCGCACGAAGTAGGTCACACACTTGGTTTGCGACACAATTTTAGAGCATCGTCAACCATTCCTGTCGAGAAACTGCGCGACCGCGAATGGCTTCGTAACAATCATCACACACCTTCGATGATGGACTATGCGCGTTTCAACTATGTGGCACAGCCCGAAGATAGCATCAAAGGTTTTGGCATTATTCCAGGTGTTGGCATTTACGACAAATGGTCGGTAGAGTGGGGGTATCGTTACATGCCACAATTCGAAACTGCTGCCGACGAGAAAACTTATCTCAATAATTGGATTATGGCTAAGTTGAAAGAGGATGTGCGCTACGAATTTGGTACCGAAACCGACCCCAACGACCCGCGCAACCAAAACGAAGACCTCGGCGACAATGCCATGAAAGCCAGCGAATACGGCATACGCAATATGAAACGTGTGGTGCCCAATTTGCTCGAATGGACACGCGAACCAAACAGCGATTTTAGCAATGCACGCAATATGTACAACGAAATTGTGGGGCAATATGGTCGCTACATGGGGCATGTAACGCGCAATATTGGGGGCATTTACACCACACCCAAATATGTTGAGCAGCAAGGCGATGTGCACGAACATGTGCCAGCAGCTACGCAACGCGAAGCCATGGCTTTTCTCGCGAAGCAATTATTCGAAACGCCCACTTGGCTCATCAATCGCGATTTAATAATGCGTGCAAGTATCAACCCCCAAGCCAGCATAGGCAATGTGCAACGCAATGTTTTGCAGCGTATTATTAGCAAAGGAACAATTGATAGATTGTTGCACAACGAAATTATGAATGCTGCGAAAGCCTATACGGTAACACAAATGTTCGACGAATTGCGCCGTGCTGTGTGGTCGGAATTTAGCGCCGGACGACAAGTGGATATTTATCGTCGTAATTTACAAAAAATGTATGTCGACGAGCTGATAAAAATAGTTGCAGCCAGCGAACCTGTGGGGCTTGGCATAACCATTCGCGTAGGCAATCCGCTGCCAAGCGATGCAGTAGCCATTGCACGCTTACAATTGTTTGAGCTACGTAGGCTGTTGCAATCGGGGGCACAAAATGCACATGCACTTACACGCGCTCATGCCATGGATATGATTGCGCAAATAAACCAAGCACTCGAAGGAAAAAAATAATTTAGTCAATTTAAAAGAAAGCTGAGACTTCAAAAGTTTCAGCTTTTTTTGTGGAGCAATAAACAAGTTTTTGTCCATTAAATTTTGTTTCTTGCGCTATCAATAGTGAATTATTATCCGAAAAATTTACATAAATAGATCTTTTTTACTCGCTCAAAAAAAAATACTTTTATTATCTTTACAGCCTATTATTGAATATATTAAATATAAATACAATTATTATGATTAAAAAAATGCTTATTGTCGCTTTGTCTTTTTTAGTTTTGGCTTGTAGTCAGTCGACAAAAAAAGATGCTATCGCACAAAACGAAGCAGTTACAATCGACACAACGGTACTCAAATTTTGGAATAATTTGAGTGCATTGCAAGGAAAAAGTTTCGAAGGTAAATTGCTCGATGCACCTGCCAACGACGATTTTGCTGGTAAAAGACTCGTCATGCACGTACTTTCGGCTGATGCCGAAACAATATTAATCCCATTTAATGTGGGTGATAATCTTTCGCGCACATGGATTTTAAAATTAAAAAATGGTCGTATCGAGCTAAAGCACGACCATCGCATGGAGGATGGCAGCGACGACCCTGTAACAATGTATGGCGGCACTTCAACCAATAGTGGCACAGCCAATATGCAAGTTTTTCCGGCCGACCAACAAACGCTCGACATGTTGCCACATGCTTTTTCGAACGTTTGGTGGGTAACGGTGGATAGCACAACGTATACCTACAATTTACGTCGCGTAGGCACCGACCGCCTTTTTACAGTAGTTTTCGACCTAACAAACGAAGTTGAAAAGCCAGCACCATCATGGGGTTGGGAGGATTATGGAAAGTGATTGTAGAATAACAGCCCAAAAGTTTTTTTTTTGAAACTTTTGGGCTGTTGCTTATTTAGACTTTGCTGAAAAACTCAAAAAAATAATTTATCACAAATATAAAAAATGACCAAGACCATGAAATGCGATTTAATAGGACGCGGATAAAACGGAATGAGCAGATTTTAAAACGGATGAGAAATTTACTTCGTAAATTGATTTGAGGTGCAACTATCTGAAAATCATCGCGCCAAAGGCGAGATTAAAATCCGTAATAATACTTGTATGGAGTAGGCAGATTCGCCAATTCAGTTTGTCTCCGCTAGCGCGGATAAATAAATAAACTTCAGCCCGAAACCCGAAACCCGAAACCCGAAACCCGAAACAAAAACCTACTCCCCATTTTTCTCAATATTTCACAAACTTAGCAGTTTTGCGCACATTGGCGGTGTACACACTTACAATATAAATTCCGTTTTGGTATTCGGCTATGCTAATTGTTTTGTTTTGTGGCATGCGTCGGAATTCCTTGCGCTCGCCTTGGGCATTGTATATGGCATAGGTCGAGTTTTCGGTTTCTTGTATGTCGAATTCTATGCTTTTACTTTCGTTGTTGTATTTTATTCGCAATGTTTCGTCTTCGGGCTCGCCTGTGCCGCCATTCCATACCGAACCTTTAAATTCGCCCCAAATGTACTCGGCCAAGACAGGGAAATCGACAAAGGGATTGCGGTTTTTTTGCAATTTATAGGCTTCGTTGTTGCGTACAATTTCTTTTTCGCTCACAGGGTCGTTGCGATGCCATTGGAGGAGTAAATTTACTGCATAGTTGTTGAAAACTGGATATTTGTTTTGTTGCAACATCGACGATGTTCCAGTACTTTGCCATGTTCTATCGTAATCCTCGTAACGTGTTACCATGTACATAAAAGTGCGAGCAAAGTCGCCTTTAAACTCATCCGAAGGTTCGAAAATTATACCATTGTAACCAGGAAATGTGTTTTGTCCAACTTTACAGCGGCTATTGTATTGCGATAAGATTACAGAGTTACCTGCAATGCCCAGTGCGTAGTTCGATTTTTCAGTATTTACATTTGAATTGGACGGAAAAAGGTTATGAATATCGCTGCCTATGGGCGCCGAATCTTCTTCACCTCCTTTAATTCCAAACCAACTTTTGGGCAATGAGTGTTCGCGATTCATGCTGCTGCCCGTCCATGACGTGAATTTGTTATCTGAGTACATATCCCAATAATATCCATTCGGATAATTGTCGGTTGCTGGATGCCAATCGGTTTTTTGGAAATAAGTAGGCATACTCAAATATCTAAGTTGTGTATGACCTTTGATAATTTCGTGTAAAGCGGTTTTTAGTGCGTCTTTTTGTTTGCCCATAGCAGCATTGTAATAGCCACTAGGTGCTTGTGCCAATAGCGCCATTGCCGATACCAAAAATATCAGCAATAGCATTTTTGATTTTATAGTTTTTGAGAAAATCATCTGTTATTGTTATTTAAGTATTGTCTTTTTCGATATGTTTTTGTGTTGATTTTGTATTCTAATTATTATCAATCCTTTGCTATTGATGCTGTGTGTTTCGAAACTGTTTTGTGCTTCGAACTGAGCTATACACATGCCCGATATATTGTACATACTCACTTTGTCGCCTTTTTCTAACCCACGAAATATAATACTGTTGCCCATGCTGTAAATGCTTATGTTGGTGTTGTCGGTGTTTTTGTTGTGCGCCGATGTGTTGATAAGTGTTTTTACTGCAATGGTTTCGGACAGTGCCGAAGTTTGCTGTGCTATCACCGATCGCAAATGATAATAGTATTGCGTGTTGGGCTGCAAATTTCGGACTGCAAAGATATTATTATTTTCGACAAATTGGTTTGTGAGAACAAAAATTGTGTCCTGATTGCCATAGCTAATATTAATATCGTCGATGGCAATATTGCCACTCGTTTTGTTGTACCGTATGCGAAGTCTCGATACGTTTTCGGAGCGCTCGAAATTATATGTTGGGTTGTAGCGCGATGTGTTTACATATCTTATGCTATCGATTTTTGACCATTGGTTGTTTTTAAGTACTTCGACAATGAGCGACGAGCCTGTGCCTGCCGAAGCCCATTTGTACATAAAATTAATTTTTGAAATAGGAATATCGAAACGTGGCGACACTACACTGTCGTTGGTATTGGCCAATTGCACACTGGGTGGGGCAATGCCCGAGCTTGTAGCCGTAGTGTAATAGCCATTAATGCGTCCACTCCAACCATTGGGCAATGTTTTGGTGCTTGTTGCAGCATTGTCGAAATTTTCGACCACCGTTGTGTCGGCCTGTCCGGTGAGTTGAAACACATTGAGCAAAAAGTCGGAGCTGAAGAGATTTTGTTCCCAATTGGCAGCAAAACCATCGGCTCTTATGTCGTCGGCCTCCATTGCTATAGGTGTTTCGGGCGATAGTGTGAGCAGTTGCATACTGTTTACTGTGGGCACCTGGCCATCGTTGCGCACCGAAACCACATGGTAGGTGTACGAAGTGTTGGGTACAAGACCTGTAATATTGTAATGGTTGGCATTGCTAATTACCTGATTTTGGATTATATGTTGTGTGTTGTTGCTAAATTGCATGGTGTGGCTTTTAAGACCTGCAAAATAATCGTTTCCAAACACTTGCCATTCGTTAGGATTGTAGGTGGCATTGGGGTGTGTGATGCTTTTTTTGCGGTGCAAGCTAAGATTTTCGCCCCAAAATATTACCGAGCCAGCATCGGCATGCCCTACAATATCCACCATAATTCCTTTGCGGTAAAGTGCAACGGCATCGTTTCCGTTGAATTGCAAAACACTGTCGGTAAGTACATTGGCAATGCCTTTGAGCGCTTCGGCTGCTTGAATATGCGCAACGAGCAATGTGCTATTGTGCGCTAAAGTTCCTGTAAGTCGGTAGGGCGTAGCAAAATTACCCTCGCCATTTGACTGTTTGCGTAGCGTATAATCGGCCAAATTGATGGTGCGACCTGTGCCATTGTATATTTCGATGGCTTTGTTCCAACTGCTACCTTCGATGTACGACGAAATAATGAGATCGCCCGCCACTTGTTCGCCAGTATAAACATTGAGGAGGTAAGCGTTGGCATTGGGATCTTCCATCCAGTTGAGTTTTCCGCCTACAGGTGTTGCATTTGTTGGAGGCAAAGCAATAAAATCGGCCGATGCCAATCCGCGCAAAGGAATAAAGATATTATTTGTCATGCCACCGCCGCTCACAACCAATGTGTCGAGCTTTGTGCCAGCATTGTTGGCTTTGAAGTGTACCGCCAAACTTGCGCCATTGCTTGCATTGCTTGCCGACATAGTGTTTGTCGACAATTCGAAATCGGTATTTTGCTTTAAACTAAACGATAATGTTGCACTAATATTTACGCCAACAATGGGAATGTTCACTGTTTTTTGATTGTTGAGCATGCTTATGCCAAAATCAACAAAAAAACCTCGACGAGGCACCACAATAAAAGCTTCGGTTTCTTGCGGGAAAGGAAAAACCACAAGCGTATCGGGACCCCAAATATGGTTGGCCAGTGCAGGATAATCGATAAATGGGTTGCGATTGCCTTGTAGGCGGTACACCACTTCGTTGCGGTCAATTTCTTTTTGACTTACAGGGTCCTGTGCATGCCATTTTAGCAATAATTGTTTTGCCCACGGGCGCCACACAGGGTAAGTGTTGTTTTGCATCATAGGCGAATTCCAGAGCGCAGCCATATCTTGGTAAATGGTTGACATATAAAGGTAGGTACGTGCAAAATCGCCTTTGTATTCGTCGGCAGGTTCAAAACTATTGCTTACATAATCGGGCGAAAAAACATTGGGGCCAACTTTGCTCATGCCATTGTTTGTGAGCCATGTAGCGCCCACCTCGCCCAATGGGAAATTGTTTTTCGACGAATTTGTTGGTCCATCCGACGGGAAAAGATGGTGCAAATCTTTGTAGGCATTATTTTCGTGAGCGCCCCACCAACTTTTGGGTAGCGAGTGTTCGATGTGCATGCCGCTCACCGACGCATAGCCGCTAAAACTTCGAACAATGGGCGAATACATATCGTACACGCTACCATCGGGTCGTTGGTCGGTATAAAAAAAGCCTTGCCACGTAGCACCAATGCCGCTGCCATAGTTGAGAACTTTGAGCGGTGTGCCATGCAAATGCAAAGCGGTTTTGAGTTCGTCTTTTTTCTTGTTTTTAGCAAAATGATAATATCCAGCAGGTATTTGAGCGTAGTTGCTTAGTGTTGCTATAATCAGAATTGAAGCTATGAAAAATAATCGTTTCATTTTTTTTCTTTTTAATTGCTTTGTTTGCATTATTAAAAAGATAAATGTTCCATTGTAGCTGTTGTGCTACATTTAAAAATAAGTAGTGGTCAGAAATTTTTTTGCGATGTATCTGCAAATATATACATTTTTATTGTACCGCAAGTATTTTGTTTTTTTTTTAATTGTTAAGCTAATGAAAATATAATGTTTCGTGTGCCTTTACATCAACGAAGAGGGGCTGTGTTGTTACAAATCGTAAAGCCGCTAGCGCAGATTTGCATTCGGTGCTACGATTTAATGGCACGGATTGCATCCAACGTTCAACGACCAAATCTCCCTCTTCCCTCCATAAAATAATGAACCTGTCATTCCGAAGCGTAGCGAGGAATCTCAAACTTCAACCTGTATAACTAAAATAGTCATTCGAACACGGCATTTATCTTACGATATATGTTGTTTTAATCTTCTGAACATCAGCACTGGGTGTTAGAAGTCTGAAACCATTTGCAAATAGTTTAAACAAGCTCTAATAATTAAATGTTTCATTCACTAATGATCGAAAAAAATTAGATGAATGCGTTTTTATACTTTGTTTTATTCGTCACATTGTACGGAATGACAGATAATCAGTTTGTTGGGCATTTGTTATCAACAGCGTAGCAAATAATCTCGCATATTTAGTTGGTCAGTAGTGATTTTTTATTGCTTTTTAATATTACTTATTTGAATATAATTAGTATTTTTGTCAGTTGTATGACAAAATTACAGTAAATTAATTATTACAATATGCAACAGTCAGAAATACAAAATGTTAAGCAAAGGTTTGGGATAATAGGAAACTCCGAATTACTCAATCGCGCCATCGATATAGCCGTACAAGTTGCACCTACCGACCTTTCGGTGCTTATTACAGGTGAAAGTGGTGTAGGAAAAGAGAATTTCCCACAAATTATTCATCACTACAGTCACCGCAAACACGGACAGTACATTGCGGTAAACTGTGGCGCAATACCCGAAGGCACCATCGACTCGGAGCTGTTTGGACACGAAAAAGGTGCTTTTACAGGTGCTACTGCCGACCGCAAAGGATATTTCGAAGTGGCTGATGGTGGCACAATTTTTCTCGATGAGGTTGGCGAGTTGCCACTTTCGACGCAAGTGCGTTTGTTGCGCGTGCTCGAAACGGGCGAATTTATTCGTGTGGGCTCATCCAAAACATTAAAAACAGATGTACGTGTTGTGGCTGCTACCAATCTTAACATGATTCAGGCTACACGCGATGGTCGTTTTCGCGAGGATTTGTATTATCGCCTTAATACTGTGCCCATTGCCATACCACCATTGCGCGAACGAAAAGAAGATATTGCGTTGCTATTCAGGAAGTTCGCATCCGATTTTGCCGAAAAATATCGCATGCCTCCCATTCGCCTTACCGACGATGCTAAATATCTTTTAAGCAATTATTATTGGAATGGCAATGTGCGACAACTGAAGAATATTACGGAACAAATTTCGGTAATTGAGCAGCAACGCGAAATAAATGCAGCCTTGCTACAAGCCTATTTGCCCAAAAACGATACGGAACGATTGCCTGCATTGTTGGGTGCACAATCGTCGAACAAAAGCTTTAACAGCGAGCGCGAAATTCTTTACCAGGTGTTGTTCGACATGAAAAAAGACATGAACGACCTCAAAAAATTGGTACACGATATTATGGGCGGAAATAGTGGCGCAAATGTTAATCTCAACGATATGCCCTATGCCAATAATTTTATGTCGGCCTCCGAGAGTTTTTATCCGCAAACAAGCAATATGCAAAGCGAAAAAAACGATGTGGTGATTGAGAAGAAAAATTATGATCAGATACACGATGTCGACGATTTTGATTTTGCCGAGGAAGTGATTGAACACCAGGATTTAAGCGAGAACAAAGGTTTGAGTCTCGAGGATATGGAACGTAAACTCATAAAACAAACATTAGATAAATACAAAGGTCGACGCAAATCGGCAGCCGAAGAGTTGAAAATTTCGGAACGTACACTCTATCGAAAAATAAAAGAATATGGTCTCGAATAATATATTTAAATACATTGCAATTTTGCTTATTATCATTGGTTTAAATGCCTGTAGCATTTCGTACAAAATGAATGGTGCAAGCATCGATTATAGCAAAACACGCTCCATCTCGATAGTCGATTTTCCGATCACTGCCGAGTTGGTGTACATGCCTCTGTCGCAACAGTTTTCGCAACAGTTGCGCGATGTGTATGCCAAACAAACACGTTTGCAGGTAATTCGTACTGGTGGCGATTTGCACCTCGAAGGCGAAATTACAGGTTATCAGCTTAGTCCGGTGGCCATTGGTGCCGATGCTTTTGCATCGCAAACACGACTCACTGTTACTATTGCAGTGCGATTTAGCAATGGGAAAAACCCTGAGGACGATTTTGAGAAAACTTATACAGCTTTCGAGATTTTTGATAGTAGCCTTATGCTCAATGATGTACAGGACGAGTTGTTGAAAAAAATAATCGAAACAATTACCGATCAAATTTACAACGATACGGTAGCTAAGTGGTAGCTCCTTTTACGAAAAGTCAATTCGATAAGTAAGTTGAAGTAATTGGTTTGTTATGTTTTTTTTTGTTTGCAAATTAGCGCAATTGCTAAAAAAATCAATTGCTGAATATCAATGCTTTGCAACTTTGTTTCTTGGCGTTCTTTGCTTTCGAAAATTTTTTCTTTTTTAGTTTTCAAAGCAAACAAATAATATCAATTATGATTACATAATTATCAATAATAAATAAACAATGAGTAAACAACTTACAATTGCCCTTGTGGCACACGATTATCGCAAAGCCGATATGGTTGAATGGGCAGTGCACAATGCCCATATGTTGGCCAATCATCAACTGATTTGTACAGGCACAACAGGGGGATTAATTCAAGAAGCTTTTAAAGAAAAAGGCATTGATGTAGCTATTACATGTATGAATTCGGGACCCATGGGGGGCGATGCCGAAATTGCTACTTTGGTGGTACGCAAACAAATAAACTTAGCCGTTTTTCTTATCGACGATTTGAATGCACAACCGCACGAAGCTGATATACAAATGCTTTTGCGCCAATGTCGTATACACAATGTGCCCATTGCGTGCAACCGTTACAGCGCCGATTTGATGATTACTAGCACGCTTTGGAACAACGATGATTATGTGCCATCGGTGCCACGCTATGTGAAGTTTCAGCGCAATTTGTAATACATTTATCGACAAATCTTTTCTCGAACCAAGTTTTTGTCGAGTTGTTTAATTATTCGTAATTAGCCCCCTAATTCCTGCTTGTACCCTTAGGCTATAGGGACGAGTAGGGGATAGGGGGCTGATTATTTTGCCTTTCGCTTAACGCACATTTGCAAAAAATAAGTTTTTACAAAACATAATTTTTTAGTACAAATGTTATAGCGAATAAATTTTGTTGAATAATACATTATTTTTGAAATAATATTAAAACATTCTGATGTCGTTGACGTTTCAAATTTTATAATAAAGCAAGCCAAATATAATGAAAAGGTCGATTCAAATAAAATTGTTATTGTTTTCAACTTTAGTGTTGAGTTCTTGTGCATCGGTTATGTACACGCCTCTCGAGGTGTTGCGCCCAGCCAAAATTGCCTTTGCTCCCGATGCTAAAAATCTTTTGGTGATAAATAATACCGTTACACAGCCTGCAAATATTGGTCATTCGACCGAAATGCTTACCGAACGACCAAAGTCGGTAAATGTTGTAACCGATAGTGTTGCGCAATATACCATTGCATCGCTCATTGCCAATATGCAACCCAAGGGCTTTTTTCATGAAATAAAAGTTGTGCCTCAAAGCATTAATACGAATAGCAATTTTGCACAAATAACTACGATTCCTATCGACACAATTAATAAATATGCTCGTATATTTGATGCCGATGTTGTGCTAGCGCTCGACAGAATTCGTATCAACGATAAATTATCGGAGATATATTCGAGCGAAACAAATATGTTTTATGGTGTTTTGGAGGCACAGTACGAAACCAATTGGAGTTTACATTATCCCAATAATAGTAAATTTATGAGCATGACATTTCGCGATACTTTGTATTGGGAGTCGGAAGCAAACTTACGTCGAAATGTGTTTAATAAAATCCCATATCGGCCCGATGCTTTGATTGATGGCGGCATATTTGTTGGGAAAAATATGGTGAATCGTATTTTGCCCTATTGGGAAACTGTTGATAAGTATTTTTTTACACACAGTAAAAATAAAATTATGCAACAAGCCATGGACTCGGTGGCGCACAAAAAATGGATGGCTGCCATAAAATTGTGGGATAGTTTGGCCGATTCAAAACCCAATAGCAAATTGGCTATAATGTCGTACCACAATATTGCAACAGCTTATGAGGTGGTCGAAAATTTCGATTTGTCGTTGCAATATGCCAACAAGGCCATGAGTTTAATGAACAATGCATTATTTATGAATTATGGCGATATGCTAAAAATTGCCCAACAGCAAAGCCAAGTAATACAACGCAAAAACGAAATTGATAAACTGAAATTGCAAATGGGCGAAAAATAGTTTGTCATTTATACAGTAATAAAAATAATTTCGCTGCATTCGTAAAGCTATAAAAAAACAAAAAACAATGCCACATGCATCAATATGATTGAGTATTATTAATAAAAATCAGTATTTTTGCAGGCTTTAAAAAAAATAAAATTGAAAATAATTATGTTGAAAGAGATTTTATCGATTACCGGTAAACCCGGACTTTTTAAATTAGTGTCGCAAGGAAGAAACATGTTAATTGTTGAGTCGTTAACCGATGGAAAACGCCAGCCTGTACATAGCAAAGATAAAGTAGTTTCGTTGGGCGATATAGCAATTTATACCGATGATGCCGAAGTGCCATTGGCCGAAGTGCTCGAAAACTTGAAAAATAAAGAAAACGGCCAAGTGGCTTCGACCGATGCCAAAGCCGATAACGATGCTTTACGTAAATTTATGGCCGAAGTTTTGCCTGCATACGATCGCGAACGTGTATATCCGAGCGATATTCGTAAACTTATCAATTGGTACAATTTGTTGTTGTCGGCTGGCATTACCGAATACAAAACAGCTGAAAAAGAAGAAGAAGCAAAAGAAGCAGCAGAAGCAGCAGCAAGCGGTAAGTAGTGAGCGGCAAGCGGTAGGCGGTAAGCAGTAAGTAGTGAGCGGTAAGAAATTGTAAATCGTAAATTAAAAAATAGTAAATAATTTAATGATTAAAATAAAAGACATTTGTAATGAACTCGAACTTTTTGCCGATTTAAGTTTGCAAGAAAGTTACGACAATGCAGGGCTCATAGTAGGCAATGCACAAGCCAATGCAAAGGCTGTGTTGCTCACTATCGATGTAACCGAAGCGGTTGTCGACGAGGCCATTGCGCGTGGTGCTAACTTAATTGTGGCGCACCATCCTTTTGTTTTTAAGGCAATTAAAAAATTCACTGGTAGCAACGATGTTGAGCGTACTTTGCTCA
This sequence comes from uncultured Paludibacter sp., assembly GCA_964515675.1. GTDB lineage: Bacteria > Bacteroidota > Bacteroidia > Bacteroidales > Paludibacteraceae > Paludibacter. The sequence goes on from CAZEVV010000016.1 coordinate 22,778, forward strand.
AAGCTATTAAAAACGATATTGCAATTTATGCTTCGCACACCAATATCGATGCTGTAATGCAAGGTGTTAATGGCAAAATTGCTGACAAAATTGGTTTGAAAAATTGCAAGATATTGCAACCCAAGTCGGGTAATTTACTCAAATTAATAACATTTGTGCCTCAATTGCATGTTTTTGCAGTGCGCGATGCCATTTTTGCTGCTGGCGCCGGACATATAGGGAATTACACAAACTGTAGTTTTTCGAGCGAAGGTTGGGGCACTTTCAAAGCCATGGATGGCGCACAGCCTTTTGTGGGTGAAATTGATGCTTTGCACAGCGAAAAAGAAATTCGTATTGAATTTATTTTAGCAGCGCACCAACAACATGCTGTGCTGTCGGCCTTGCATCAAGCCCACCCCTACGAGGAGCCTGCATACGATTTGATTGCGCTCCAAAACAAGTGGCAACAAGCAGGTGCTGGTATTGTTGGCGAACTCGAAAATGCTATTGACAGCAGGCTTTTTCTTCAGAAAATAAAAGCCATTTTTGGTAACCCAACGGTGCGACATACCAAAATTACAAGCAATACTTTGCAACGTGTTGCTATTTGTGGCGGTTCGGGTAGTTTCTTGCTAAAAAATGCAATTGCTGCAAAAGCCGACATATTTATTTCGGCCGATTTTAAATATCACGAGTTTTTCGATGCCGAAAATAAGATAATTATTGCCGATGTAGGTCATTTTGAGAGTGAACAATTCACAAAAGAGATTTTTTATGAGATAATTACAAAAAAATTCCCTACCTTTGCAGTCCTAATTTCAGAAATTAATACAAATCCCATAAACTATTTGTAATCAGTATGGCTACAGAACCCAAAATTGAGAAGGAAATTACCGTTGAAGAAAAGCTTTTTGCTTTGTATGATCTTCAGAAAGTGGTATCAAAAATCGATGAAATAAAAATACTTCGTGGCGAATTACCACTCGAAGTACAAGATTTGGAAGACGAAATAATTGGTTTGAACACGCGCTTAGAGCATTTCGACCAAGAATTGGCAGAAATCCAATCGTATATCAATGGCAAAAAAATCGAAATCGAAGAGGCACGCATCAAAATTGCACGTTACCAAGAGCAACAAGAAAATGTGCGCAACAATCGTGAGTACGATAATTTGTCGAAAGAGATTGAGTTTCAAACGCTCGAAATCGAGTTGTGCGAAAAACGCATTCGCGAAGGCAATGTGGCCAAAGAGCAAAAATTGGAAGAGCAAGCTAAAACGCAACATATTCTGTCTGAGCGTCAGCTCGATTTGAATCAGAAAAAAGCTGAACTCAACGAAATTATTGCTGAAACAAAACAAGAAGAAGAAAGGTTGCGCGAAGATGCAAAACGCATCGAGTCGATTATTGAGCCTCGTTTACTTACAGCGTTTAAACGTATTCGTAAAAATGCTCGTAATGGTTTGGCCGTGGTTTACGTACAACGCGATGCTTGTGGTGGATGTTTTAATAAAATACCTGCACAACGTCAGCTCGACATTCGTACACGCAAAAAAGTTATTGTTTGTGAGTATTGCGGACGCATACTTGTCGATCAGGACTTAGCAGGCATTTCGACCGAAGCATAATTTTTTGCAACAATACAAGGCTTAAAAACCGCACACTATCATTAGGGTGCGGTTTTTTGCATTTCAAACCCCAACGGGGTTGAATGTGATTAGCCATGGGTTGTTATACCCATGGATGATGTGTAGCGCAATGTCACAAGCCTGATGGGCTTGAATAATTCATTTTAAATGCCAAAGTCGGTATTTTGTCGTCACGAAGCATTGCGCATTTTGCAGCACCGCCCATTTGCAGCTTTAAATATCTAACAGGTTTTCAAAACCTGTTGGGTGGGATGTGCGCATTGTGTTGTCATATTGTGGCGCGCTGCACCTTAAAAATCAATGCATATGGTTTTTCTACAAATGTTTCGCGGCGCTGCCGCTTGAAGATGAGAGGTGGCAGAAAACCCCTCCCTGGCCCTCCCCAAATTTACCCCGTCCTTCGGGCCTGCCCCGTCCTTCGGGGGGGAGAGGGAAAGTGCGTTTTTTCAACGGTTGTCGTTTATTCGAGATTGTTTTAAAATACATCTGACGAGCTTTGCTCGTGGGTAAGAGACGCGGTTTAGTGCGTCGATTAGAATAATATACGTACCATACCACGTCTCTACTAGGGCGTACTGTTAGTGTAAAATTGTTGCGAAAACAATATTGTATTTTTAATATCTCATTTTACCCTACGCCCTTGTAAATTTGCAGGCTCTAAAGTAGAGACGTGGCATGCCGCGTCTCATGCAACGAGCTTTGCTCGTCAAATCTTCAAAACTGAACTTGCAGTACTGTAAATTAGTGCGTGCGCTGGCTGAGCGTAGTCGAAGCCTTTATCGAGAAATGGGGTTCACGGTCGCTGAG
>CAZEVV010000017.1:0-24597 GCA_964515675.1 uncultured Paludibacter sp.
TGTCCAAAATTTGCGCGCCATTGTTGTAAAACAATAGAGTAGGCGAGGAGCTCACACCCAATTCGGTGGCTAACTCACGGTTTCCTTGGCGAAAAATTTTTACAAACTTAATTTTATCGCCATACAACTCGGCCATTGCGTCAAACTTTGGTGCCAAAGCTTCGCAGGGTGGACATTCGGTCGAATAAAAATCAACCACTACCTTACCACCATTCAGTACTTCTTGCTGAAAATCAGCTGCATTTATTTCTTTCATAAAAAAAATATCGGCCCCCAACCCCTAAAGGGGAGCTAAGAAACCATTGATAGTTAGAATTTATAATATGTTCATATATTCATATAATGTTCTATAAAAACATTTCTATTTTTAAAAATCTAAATTAAATGCTATCTCCCTCTCCTTCGGAGAGGGTCGGGGAGAGGTAAAATGTCGCTCCCAAACTCAACAATTCCTTTACTGGTCGGCAATCGGGATTGTTGGGATGACCGAATTTGTTTTTTGCTACCGATGCACAACCACCGCCGCAGGCCAAAGCCACATCGCAAGTTTTACATTTTTCTATTGTTGTAATATCGCGGTTTTGCCATGTTTCTATGGCATCAACATTTTTAGTAATCGTAGGGTAAAAAGTGCCCAATTCGTCGCCTTTGTTGCCCACAGTTGCTGTACACGAGTAAATTGTGCCTGTAAAATCAAAAGCCCATTCGGTTTTGCATGCCGGACACGCATCGAACAATGGCGCGGGCAAAGCTGAATTTTCGGAAATGTATTTTGCTATCGAAAATGCTGGTTTATAAAACTCTGCAATATAAGGGTGTACTTTGAGTAATTCGTACAAATGTTGATACAAACTTGCACGGTCGAACAATTTTTCGGGGGAGCTATTGCAAAAATGCAATTCGTAGTTTCGGCCAATTTGTGTCTTAAAAAAGCGCGATTTCGTCCAGCCACGGTCAATGGCAAAGCGCGATAAATCGGCCAAATTAGCAATATTCTCTTTGTCGACCACCATGCGCAGGTTGATATTTATTTCGGCTGCCAAACAAGCGTCAATTCCTTCAACTATTTTATCAAAAGTAGGCTGATTTCCTTTTAGATAGCGACGACTATCATGTACTTTTTGTGTGCCATCGAGCGTTACCTGCACTTCGCGAATACTAGCTTTGTTCAATAAATCAACGTAATTCGCAAGCGTATATCCATTGGTTACGAAAGCTAAATCGAGTTTTGCTTCGTTGGCCCTGTTGATAAAATGCCTCAACATGACTCTTTGGTTTTCTCCAGGCAAAAGTGGCTCACCACCAAATACGGTTATATATCTTCGGCGTCCGGCAAACGCATTATTTATGTAATTAAAAAAGGCATCTACCACATCGTTGTTCACTACTTTTTGCACCGGATTGTAGCCTTCTTGGTAGCAATAGGAGCAAGCAAAATTGCAAGCGTAATTAGGCACAAAAAACAATTGTGTTTCATCATCTTCGCGCTTATCTATAAAATCGAGATAAGCCATTTTGAAATCACGCTTCTCTTTGGCCTTATCCACCAAATAACCACGTTGGGCAAATTCAGCATTTTCATCCACCTGAGCTCTCAATAAATCAAGTTCATTTTTATCGATAATATCAGCCGATTTGTGCAAAGGATTTACAATAAAATATTCATCCGAATCGGCTATCGGAACTACAATATTGTGTTTTGAAAGCGTTTTTTCCCCTTGCCCAAATGTTGCGTTGGGAGCTATATATTCGAAACTTTTTGAGTTGTTTGCCATAATCGGACTATTTTAATCATTTTTTTAAATAAACCCCTCGCCCAAATGAAAAAACTTTCGTTTCTGCACTGTGGGTTAGGGGTTGTCGTTTTCGTAACTTAGTCGTGACAACCAGCTACCGTGTTCGAAACTTTGGCGCAACATTGTGCTTCCAAAACTTCTACTTTGTTGTTGCATGCGCAACTTTTGTTCACTACACTTTTCATAAATATTTATTTTAGTTGGTGAATATAGGGCTTAAAATAAGCCTTTTATCTTGTTTCATTTTATATCTAACTTGTCTTAGAACCCCCATATGTGGGGCAGGGGGGCTTTCCTTGCGTGGGGGGCAGGGGGGCTTCATTTTCTCCCTTCAATTGTCCAGCTTGCAACCAGTGCCTTGCCTTTTTCATATGCTTCTGACTCTTCGTACACAAGCAAATTTTTAAACCCAGCAGTTTCTAGCATAGTCAGGTATTCATCTTTTGTAATTGCACCTGCCCAACACTCGGCCACGGCTTGTGGGTCGTTGCGATACTCGTCGGCAATGGTATTTATTGCATAAATATCGCTTACAACAAATCGGCCTCCAAGTTTTAAAACCCGATAAACCTCGTTCCAAACTGCTTGTTTGTCTGTTGCATGATTGATGGTGCAATTGGATATTACCAAATCGATACTGTCGCTTTTTAATGCTAAGTTTTCCAATTCCGAAAAAATTATTTCAGCATTTTCAACTTCAAATTTTCCTAAATTGGCTTTTGCTTTGGCAATCATTCCCTCAGATATATCAATGCCATACACATAACCCGTTTCGCCAACTTCATCGGCCAAACGAATCACATCGTTTCCGCGCCCGCTGCCCAAATCGACACACACTTCGCCTGCTTGTGCCTTTGCATGATTTATTGCACCTCCGCACGACAAACAACAGCTCGTTTCGCTTAAACTACTATAGCGTTTGTTTATGGCTTCAATCTTATCCTGACCATATGTGAAGCTTTTTTCGTTCATATTATTTACTCTTCATTAATAAATTATTTGGCAAAGATATAAATATATTTTTATATTACAATAATATCACTAAATAATTATTATAATCACACTTTTCCCCAAAAAAAATACCCAAATCATTTTACTTATAAAATAATTTGGGTAAACTCGATAAAAGGATATTAAAAATTTAATACATAACCTTTTACATGATAATCTTTGAGAATTTGACGGGCTTTATTTTTATCTTTTGCTTTTAATGCATCGTAGTAAGGTTGTATCATTTTTGCCAATTCCGATTCGGCATATTTGCTTAATACCAATTTGTAGGCCGTTTCGAAATAGGAATTCAACTGCTGTGTTGCTTCATTTTCGTAAAGCGGCGTATTGTCGATACCGGTAAACAAATAGGTGAGATAAGCCTTGTGGTAGTTTTTACAATTTTCGATTAAAATAAATGTTGAATTTTGGGCAATGAAATTTTCGTACCAAATAATGCGCTCCACATGTTGTCGTGGCGATATGGTAATAAATGCATCATCGGCAAAACCTTCATCTGTTTCTTTTTGTATTTGCATCAAATAATTTTTCATTTCAAGGCTTACAAATTCATAAAAATGTTTGGCCACAAAACTCCTATCTTGTAAAACATATGCCATACCTTCCGACGATGCTAAACGAAAACCATTGTCTTTAAGCTTTTTCTGAAAATTTCGGATGTTTGCTGGAATAGGTTCGCCTGTCCATACAACTGAATAATCGGTGGTGTCATTCATCATTTTTTCGTTCAAATGTGCTTCCACTCGACTATAAAACTGTTCGAAAACAATTATGCCACTATCAACAATTAATGTGGGTTCAGTAGCTAAAAGTTCTTTAAATCGATTGCTAACTACTTGCATATTATCAACTGTGCTATCTGTGGTTTGCACAAATACTCGAAAAGCTTGCAATGCTTCATTGGGCAATTCCTCAGTCACGCTATCGGGCTGTAGAACAGTGCCTTGCGTATTGTCCTGTTGGTCGTTGTTTTTCTTAAAACAAGCACTCATTACAAATGCAACTATCAAAATAATTATCGAAAATTTTAAATATCTCATCGTTTAATATTGTTATTGTTTTTGTTTCTAAATATTTGGATTGAAAAAATGCATTGTTGCAAATAATTAATACAGAAACATATTGCCTGTTTTTAGCAATGGTTTTAACGCTGTTTTAATTGGTATTTAAAACATAATTGCATCATCAATCTTCGAGTTCCTCGGTGTTATTAATATGAAGTTTTATTTTTTTAATGCGACGATTGTCTACTGCCATTATTTCAAAAATATATTTATCGTACACAATACGTTCGTTTTTTGTTGGAATTTCGCCTTTTATTTCGAGCACCAATCCCGCCAAAGTTTCTACCTCATCCGATATCTTGCTAAAATCTTCAGCTTCAATTTCTTCTATTTTGAAAAAGTCGTTCAGTTGAATTTTGGCTTCAAAAACAAAAGTATGATTGTCGATTTTCGTAAACATTTTTTCATCTTCATCATATTCATCGCTAATGTCGCCCACAATTTCTTCCACAATGTCTTCGAGCGTAACCAAACCCGATGTACCACCATATTCGTCGACCACGATTGCCAAATGCACCCTGTTTTTTTGAAATTCGTTGAGCAAATCGTCAATTTTTTTCGTTTCGGGCACGTAGTAGGGCTGGCGCATCAAACTTTGCCATCTAAAATTATCCGGTTTATCGAGGTGTGGCAACAAATCTTTGCTATATAGCACACCTTTAATATTATCGCGCGTTCCCGAATAAACTGGAATTCGCGAATATCCGCAGTCAATAATTAGTTTTATAAGCTGCTTAAAATTGGTTTTAATATCAACGTCCACCATATCAACACGCGACGTCATAATGTCAACTACCTGTATATTACCAAATTTAATAATACCTTCCAAAATTTCTTTGTCCTCATCTTTATTGTTGGTGGTAAGTTCTAAGGCTTGCGAAAGCTCGTCCATCGAAATGTTGGTTCGGTTGTGTTTTGCCAATTTATTGTTTACAAACGAAGTTGAATTTACCAACAGTTTTACCATAGGCTTAAACAAAACACCCAAAAAATGTAAAAACGACACGGTAAAGCGCGAAATTTTTTGTCCATTGCTCGATGCATAAATTTTTGGCACTATTTCGCCAAAAAGCAGTAACAAAAATGTAATAACCACTATTTGAAAAATAAAACCAAGCAGTTGCGCATTTTCGAAATTTAAAAGCGAATTTGTAAATAAAGTAAGTAATAAAATTATAGCTACATTCACAAAATTATTTCCTATAAGTATTGTAGCTAATAGGTTTTCGGGCTGTTGCAAACTTTGCGCAATTAGCTTGTCTTTGGCATTGTCGCTTTCTTCAATTTGATTAATGTCGGCAGGTGTTAGCGAAAAAAAGGCAACTTCCGAGGCCGATATTAAGCCCGAAATAACTAATAATAATCCACTTGCAATTAATGCAACAACAGCATCGAGCGTGATCTGATTCACACCCACATCGCCCAAAAAAGTATTTATTACGTATGTTTCCAAAATATAAATATAATGTATTTCGTTATATTACAATGTTTTATAACGCCAAAGTATCTTGCATTTCAAATAAAAGCACGACGAAGCATCGTTTGCAAAAATAATTATTTTAAATCAAACTTCTATCAATTTAATTTAAATAAATGTACGTATTTAGTTTATACTTTTTTTTTGCCTCTAAATGCCCTAAAGAGGACTTTAGCTGAGCAGAAATAATAAGCTGTCTCGCAAATCTCGGTCTCCAATAGCCCCCTTTAGGATTTTCTCCTAAGGTACGAGAGAGGGGGTTGGGGGCAGAAGTTGTGATTATATAAACTAATATTGATTACTTTCCTTCCTAAATGTACGTAATAATTTTTACTCCTAATCAAAAAAAAGCTTGGATGTGTTTTTTAACTTCGTTTGATACCTCACTTTGTTTTGAAATGACAAAGCGAAACGTGGTATCTCAGATATTTATTCGGTCAGTATTCTCATTCGAAATGACAAACGCCGCTATCGCAAATTTGTAATCCGTGCTACAATTTAATGGCACGGATTGCAAATTGCGCCTGCTAAGGTATCAATTGGGATGTATACAACTGAAAATTATATGCTTGATAATTTATTTGCAAATATAGGACAAATGATTTTTTATGATAAAATTGAACATCTGAGGGCAGAGCAAGCCTTATGTTGCTTTCAATCAAAATTTCAAAAACCTAATTGATAGATAATTTACACTTTGCAATGAAAGATTTTGAAAATTTCATCGAGATTATTTTGTATTTAAAATATAAAACTGTATTTTTACAAATTATTAGAAACAATAATATTTACCCTGAAACACACAATATTATGAGCGAAAAACTTGTTACATTAGCCATTCGCACTTACCATCGGGCGCAAATTCTCAAATCGGTACTCGAAGAAAAAGGTATCGAAACATTGATTCATAATTTGAATCTCGAAAACCCCGAAACAGCTGTCGGAGTGCGTGTTCGCATCAAAGAAAAAGACCTCGCGCGTGCGCTCAAAATTGTTGAGGAAATTGAAAGTGCCATCGAAGAAGTTTCTGTCGACAAAAGTGCAAGCAAAAAAATACTTGTCCCCATCGATTTTAGCGATATTGTCGACCAAACCATCGACTGTGCTTTTGAGTTTGCGCAACGCATCGATGCCGAAATAGTATTTATGTATGTATATTTCAGTCCGGCTTTCACCATATCGGTAAATAGCGATTTTAGCACCTATAATATTAGCGATAGCGAACTTTTGCGTCGCATCATAACTTCGGCAAATGCCGATGCCGACAATCTTACAAACCTTATTCAGAGGCGAATAAAAGAGGGTCTTTTGCCCAAAGTTCCATTCAAAGTAATACTGAAGGAAGGTGTGCCCGAAGAAAAAGTGCTTGAATATTGCAAAAAAAATAAGCCCGACCTCGTTGTAATGGGCACACATGGACGCAAAATCGACTCCGAACTCATTGGAAGCGTTACGGCCGAAGTTATCGAATCGTGCAATGTGCCTGTGTATGCAGTGCCTGTGCAAATGCAACTCGAAAAAGTGAAGAAAGTGAAGAAATTGGCTTTTCTCACAAATTTTGATCAAAAAGATTTAATTGCCATCGACAAAACAATCGAATTATTTATGAATGATGAATTCGAAATTTATTTCATTCATAGCTCGGATAAATCAAAAGCATGGTCGGAAGTTATGCTTGGAGGTATAAAAAATTATTTCACCAACCATTATCCCAAACTAAATGCCAATTATTCGCTTTTGGGCGACGAAACAAGTCCCGAAATTATCGATAATTTCTTGTCGAAAAATAATATCGATGTGCTTGCGCTCAATTCGCGCCGTCGTCGACTGTTTTCGCGATTATTCAATCCCGGACTGGCCTACAAAATGGTGCTCAATACCGATACACCGCTTTTTGTAACGCACGTTTAAGGCAGCGATAAATGCTTGCGTTTTCAAATCGAAAATGGTGTTTTGTTGCAAATTGTACTTAAAAACAATACATTAAGACTGTAATTTGCATCTTGCAAGCGATTTTTTTATTTAAAATGAACTAAAAATAAGTCAAAGTTTTGTTGTTTGCATTTTTTGCACTAATTTTGAGGGCGAAAACGAAAAATCTTATTCTTTTCACAATTTTTTTTCATTAAAAATACAACAAAGCTAATTTGACAAATTGAAATTTATGGCCAAAGAAATAGTAAACAACAGTGGTTTAATGTACAATTCGCTTACAAAAGGTAGCCGAATTATTGGAAAAATTATTGCCGATAGCGATTTTCGTGTGGATGGTGATGTGGATGGCGATATCGTTTGTAATGGCAAAATTATTATTGGTCAAAATGGTTATCTAAAAGGAACTATTTCGTGCAGCAATGCCGAAATTGTTGGCACTGTCGAAGGTAATATTATTTGTTCCGAAACACTTACTTTGCGAAGTACTGCCAATTTAACAGGCGATATAAAAACCAAAGTATTAGTTGTTGAGCCCAATGCCAACTTCAATGGCGCATGCTCAATGAAAACTGAAACAAACAATTAAATAAAAACAATGCATATAAGCATAAAACGTTGAAACACAATTTGCTTCAACGTTTTTTGTTTTTTAAAAAACATATATTTTTATGAGCAATATCGATATTCCTACACACTACAAAGCATTACTCGTCGAAGAACATGCCAACGGTTTTACAAGGGAAATTAAAGATTTGGAAATTGCCGATTTGCATAAGTCGGATATTTTAATACGTGTTAAATATTCGTCGCTAAATTATAAAGACGCTTTGTCGGCCACTGGAAACAAGGGTGTTACAAAAAAATATCCCCACACGCCTGGCATCGATGCTGCTGGAGTAGTTGTTGCATCAAACAACGATAGCCTTAAACCAGGCGATGAAGTTATTGTTACAGGTTACGATTTAGGCATGAATGTGTTTGGTGGCTTCGGACAATATATTTCAGTACCTGCACAGTGGGTCGTAGCTTTGCCCGCCGGCCTTTCGCTCAAAGAAGCTATGATAATTGGTACAGCAGGCTTTACAGCAGGCATTTCGCTCACACGCATGTCGAGCTTGGTCGACCCACAAATGGGACCAATTCTTGTTTCGGGCGCAACAGGCGGAGTAGGGTCAACTGCATTGGCATTGCTCAAAAAAATGGGCTACAAAACAGTTGCAATTTCGGGCAAACAAAGCGAATACGATTTTTTAAAATCGATTGGTGCCGACGAAATTATCTCGAGAAATGAGTTCGAATCGTTGGACAATAAACCCATACTTACTGCAAAATATGCAGGTGGTATCGATACTGTGGGAGGCAAAATACTCGAAAATATGATTAAACAAACGCTTCCACTTGGCGCTGTAACTACTTGTGGTAGTGTTGGTGGAACGCAAATAAACATCTCATGTTTTCCTTTTATACTACGCGCTGTGAGCCTCATGGGCGTGTCGTCGCAAAACTATCCGTACAAAGCGCGTGTCGAATTATGGAATCGACTTGCAAGCGATTGGAAAATTGAAAATTTAGCTGAATTGTGCACCGAAATTACGCTAAATGATTTGCCAAATGCAATTGACAAAATTCTAAACGGCAAACTCAAAGGCAGAACAATTGTGTGTTTATAAATGTTAGATAATTCGATATCTACTAATCAAATAGAAAGCATTTAATGTTTTTTTTTCAACAACCGATTGAAAATTCGTTTAAAAAAAGTACTTTTGTAATTAATTTAAATTAAGAAATGGCATTAGCAAACGAAAACTACCTCAAAACACCCGAAGTTTATTGCTTCGACGAAATAGAAAAGCGTGTAAATGCTTTCAAACTGCTTCGCCCAACAGCAAAAATCATTCGCTTAGGAGTTGGTGATGTTACGCGTCCGCTGCCCAACGAAGTAGTGAAGGCAATGAAAAGTGCTATAAACGAAATGGCCAACAAAGAAACATTTCGTGGTTACAGTCCACCGCAGGGCTACGATTTCTTAATTGAAAAAATACTCAAAGATTATCGTTCGATGGGCATTTCGCTCGACAAAGAAAGCATTTTTGTTAGCGATGGTGCGAAATCGGACATTGGAAATATTGGGCATGTGCTTGGGCGCGACAATATTATTGCCATTGCCGAACCAGTGTATCCGGTGTACGAAAATGCTACCATAATGAGCGGTCGCGCCGGTTATCTCGACTTCGAAAACCATTGGAGCAATATTGTGTATCTCAATTGTAATAAGGACAATTGTTTTAAACCCGAATTACCCACCGAAAAGGTAGATATTATATATCTTTGCAATCCCAATAACCCAACAGGAACGTCGCTCACAAAAACAGAACTCAAAGAATGGGTCGATTATGCCATTAAGCATCAGAGTGTTATTGTGTACGATGCTGCTTATCAGGCTTATGTTACCGACGAAGATGTACCCAAAAGTATTTACGAAATTAAAGGTGCCAAAAAAGTAGCCATCGAAATACGAAGTTACTCAAAAACTGCTGGATTTACGGGTCTTCGCTGTGGATTTACAGTTTTTCCTTCCGAATTAATGGTATATACACTCGAAGGACTTGAAGTGCCGCTCATCAAACTTTGGAGTCGACGCAACGCGAACTATTCCAATGGAGTTTCGTATGTAGTGCAACGTGGCGCCGAAGCTACATACTCAAAAAAAGGCAAAGCCGAAGTAAACGAATTGGTGCAATATTATCTCGAAAATGCAAACCTTATTCGTGCCGAACTTTTAAATGCTGGCCTCACGGTTTATGGTGGTATAAATTCGCCCTATGTTTGGTTCAAAACACCTGACAATCAATCATCGTGGAAATTTTTTCAAACACTGCTCAACGATTTTCAAATTGTTGCTACACCAGGTATTGTTTTTGGAAATGCTGGCGAAGGCTTTATGCGCTTTACAGGTTTTAGCAGTCGCGAGGGTACATTAATAGCAATGGAACGTATTAAAAACAGAATATAATTACAGTATTTATTTTAATTATATAAAATTTGATTTCATATCAAACAAAAAAAGATTTGAGAATAAAAAAGTACAATTAATTTATCAAAAATACAAACAAACAAAATGTGTGGAATAGTTGGTTACATTGGCAATAAAGATGCTTATCCTATTTTAATTAAGGGTTTACAGCGTCTGGAATATCGTGGATACGACAGTGCTGGTATCGCATTGATTAACGATAGCAAATTAAATGTATATAAAGCAAAGGGTAAAGTGGCCGATTTGGTGCAATTTGCCGAACAAAAAGATATTAAAGGTAATATTGGTATTGCACACACGCGCTGGGCAACGCATGGCGAACCCAATCAGGTGAATGCGCATCCACACTATTCGCAATCCGAAGAGTTGGCGCTAATACACAATGGTATTATCGAAAACTATGCTGTGCTCAAAGAAGGTTTGCTCAAAGAAGGCTACACTTTTAGCAGCGAAACCGATACCGAGGTGCTTATTCAGTTAATCGAATATATTAAAAAACTGAACAATACCGACCTTGCAACTGCCGTGCAATTGGCACTCAATCAGGTGGTTGGTGCTTATGCAATTGCCGTAATTGAGCGTTCGCATCCCAATGTTTTAATTGCTGCACGCAAAGGCAGCCCGTTGGTAGTGGGCATTGGCGAGGATGAGTTTTTTCTTGCTTCGGACGCAACGCCAATTATCGAGTTTACAAACAAAGTTGTGTATGTAGGCGAAGAAGAGATAGTTACACTTGTTAAGGGCGACGAAATAAAAATCAAAACAATATCGAATGTGGTAAAAACACCCGAAATTCACCAACTCGAAATGACTTTAAGTCAACTCGAAAAAGGTGGATATCCACATTTTATGATAAAAGAAATTTTCGAACAACCCAAAACATTGAGCGATAGTATGCGTGGTCGTGTAAATGTTGAAGAAAACAACATAACACTTTCGGGCTTTATCGATAATAAAGAGAAATTTCTCAACGCTAAAAGAATTATTATTACTGCTTGTGGCACCTCGTGGCATGCCGGACTCATTGGCATGTATGCCATCGAAGAGTTTGCTCGTATTCCTGTAGAAGTTGAGTATTCGTCGGAATTTCGTTATCGCAAACCAGTTATCAACGCTGACGATATTGTAATTCCTATTTCGCAATCAGGCGAAACGGCCGATACTTTGGCAGCTGTCGAACTGGCAAAATCGCACGGAGCTTTTATTTTTGGTATTTGTAATGTGGTTGGTGCTTCAATCCCACGCAACACACACTCAGGCTGTTACACACATGCTGGACCCGAAATAGGCGTTGCTTCGACAAAAGCATTCACTGCACAAGTTACGGTGCTCACCATGCTGGCCTTAATGATTGGTCGCGAAAAAGGCACCTTGAGCGAAGAAAGATATTTGGAAATTGTACACGAATTAAGCAGAATACCTGAGAAAATGAAGTCATTGCTCGAACACAACGACGAAATAGCTCAGTTTGCAAAAACATTTACATATGCCCAAAATTTCATTTATTTAGGTCGTGGTTACAATTTCCCTGTGGCTTTAGAGGGCGCGTTAAAATTAAAAGAAATTTCGTATATACACGCCGAAGGTTATCCGGCAGCCGAAATGAAACACGGCCCAATTGCACTTATTAGTCAGGAAATGCCCGTAGTTGTTATTGCGCCAAGTGCTGGTATGTACGAAAAAGTAGTGAGCAACATACAAGAAATAAAAGCACGCAAAGGTAAAATTATCTCCATTGTTACCGAAGGCGATGTGGTGGTAAAAAATCTTTCGGACTACTCCATTAGTATCCCCGATACCGAAGAGTGCTTAGTGCCTTTGTTGGCTTCGGTGCCGCTTCAGCTTTTAGCTTATCACATAGCTGTTGTTAAGGGCTGCGATGTGGACCAGCCACGCAACTTAGCAAAATCAGTTACTGTTGAGTAACAGCACATTAAAGCCCTTTGCATTTTGCGAGGGCTTTTTACATTTCGTAAAAATGAGTATTTAGGTTTTATATTTATAGGTTTTTATAAAAAAGATTTTTTTATGTGCGGAATAGCAATGGTGAGGCTTCTTAAACCTCTCGAGTACTATCAAGAAAAATATGGTACATGGCAATATGGTTTGCAAAAAATGTATCTATTAATGGAAAAACAACACAATCGCGGTCAGGAAGGTGCTGGTTTAGCCACAGTTAAACTCGACATGCCTCCGGGCGAAGAATATATTTGGCGCGAAAGGGTAGAGGGAAAAAATGCAATACAAGAAATTTTTGGCACCATCAATGCCATTGCAGCTACAAAACCTACCGAATTGATGAAAGATGCTGCACATGCAAAATTTAACTATTCATTTGCTGGCGATTTATATCTCGGTCATTTGAGGTATAGCACAACGGGTAAAAGTGGCTTGTCGTATGTTCATCCATTTTTGCGTCGTCACAACTGGAAAAACAGAACCATGGTGCTGGCCGGAAATTTTAATCTCACAAACGTTGATGAAATTTTTGAACAACTCACCTTGCAAGGGCAACACCCACGCGACAAAGCTGATACTTTTCTTATGCTCGAGTCGTTAGGCAATAAACTCGACCAAGAAGTGCAACACGAATACGACTATATAAAACAACGCTATACGAACGATTTAACAATTACGCGCAAAATTGAAGAAAATCTTGATATCGCTTCTTTTATTCGAAAATCGGAAAAAAACTGGGACGGTGGCTACGTAATTTGCGGTATGCTCGGTCATGGTGACTCATTTGTTTTTCGCGATCCTAACGGTATTCGTCCTGGATTTTATTATGCCAACGACGAAATTGTTGTAGTTGCTTCCGAACGTCCAGTTATCCAAACAGCAATGAATATTAAGGAAGAGGATGTGATTGAAATTCAGCCTGGCGAAGCAATGATTATCAAGAAAAACGGAAATATTCTGTTCGAAACAATTCGTCAACCAGCCGAAACATTGAGCAAATGTTCGTTCGAAAGGATTTATTTCTCACGTGGAAGTGATATCGACATTTATCGCGAACGCAAAGCATTGGGATATTCGCTGGCACAACCTATTTTAAATGCAGTAAATAACGAAATCGACAATACTGTATTTTCGTTTATTCCTAATACTGCCGAGGTTGCTTTTTACGGAATGGTGGATGGCGTGAAAGAACTAACGAAGAAAACGCCGAAAACTGAAAAAGTTCTTATCAAAGATATTAAGCTAAGAACCTTTATATCAACAAATAACGAGCGCGACGATTTGGCCACTCACGTTTACGATATTACTTATGGTTCAATAAATAGGGGTAGGGTTGATAATCTCGTTGCCATCGACGATTCTATTGTACGTGGTACAACATTGAAGCAGAGCATACTTAAAATACTCGACCGATTAGAGCCGAAAAAAATTGTCATTGTGTCGTCGTCGCCGCAAGTGCGTTTCCCCGATTATTACGGCATCGATATGTCGCGCATGAGTGAGTTTTGTGCGTTTAAAGCGGCCATACAACTACTAAAAGATAGCGGCCGACAATCGCTCATCGACGAGGTGTATCTGAAATCGAAAGCTCAAGAAAATTTGCCCAAAGAACAAATCGTGAACTTTGTTAACGAAATTTATGAGCCCTTTACGCAAGAAGAAATTTCGGAGCAGATTGTACGAATGCTGAAACCGAGTGAAGTAAAATGCCCTGTGGAGCTTGTTTTCCAAACCATAGAGGGATTGCACGAGGCTTGCCCAAATAATAAAGGCGATTGGTATTTTACGGGTAATTATCCAACACCAGGTGGAAATAGATTGGTGAATAAGGCATTCATAAATTATTACGAAGGTAATGAAAATTGAAATGTATAACTCAATCGAAAAAAATCAGCATAAGTATTTATGCTGATTTTTTTTTCAATTATATTTAAATGTAATTATCAAGTAAACGATATTCTATTTTGAGAATACATATCGAAATCTTATCAATGGCTATTATTCTCAAATGCTCGTTTCATAATAAATATTTCATTAACAGTTTGTTATATGTATTTATGTGCACCGTGCTATGTTTATTAATAAATATTTTTATTAATTGCTCTGTTTCTTTTTCCAGAAACTTCTTGAAAAAATTATTATAACAATTTGTCATTTTCGAAAATTTACATCCCTAATTACAATTCAATAAATTCATTTTTTAAACAGATATTTTTAAATAGCTTGAGATTAAAATTATATCAAATAAAAATATTTCCAAACTAAAAAATGTGTAAATTGATTTTTTAATTCAATAATAATTATAATCGTAACTTGTCGATTAAAAAATATATCATTTTTCTAATAAGAAAACTAATCGTAATAAAATTATTTTTCAACAAATACAAAAATAATTTCTAATAAGATTTCCATATTTTGAAATTATAATGCAAATCAATTACATTTAATATTTTGTTCAAGAACTTATTTGTTTGTATCTTTGTTAGATTTTGGAATAAAAATATTTATAAAATGGCTTTTCAACTTACTGATTTTTTACCCATTACCAAAAAAGAAGTCGAACTTCGTGGCTGGGACGAGCTTGATGTTGTGTTCTTTACAGGCGACGCTTACATCGATCATCCTGCTTTTGGTTGCGCTGTCATCGGAAGAATTATCGAATCGGAAGGGTTAAAAATTGCGCTCGTGCCACAACCCAATTGGCAGGACGATTTACGCGACTTTAAAAAAATGGGTAAACCGCGCATGTTTTTTGCGGTTTCAGCGGGAAATATGGATTCTATGGTCAACCATTATACAGCCAACAAGCGTTTGCGTTCCGACGATGCTTATTCGCCTGATGGTCGTGCACATATGCGCCCCGACTATACAACGATAACTTATTGCAACATAATACGTAAGCTTTACCCCGATGTACCCATTGTTATTGGTGGAATCGAAGCTTCGTTGCGACGATTTACACACTACGATTATTGGTCGGATAAACTAATGCCTAGCATTTTGGTCGATTCGAAGGCCGATTTGCTCATTTACGGAAATGGCGAAAAACCACTGCGCGAATTAATTCAACAACTTAAATCGGGCAAAAAAGTGAGTGAGTTACAGGATATTCCGCAAACTTCGTATTTGGCGAAAGAAATCCCAACAAGTGTTTGGAAAGACAAGGAATTGGTGGCACACGAAATTTGCTTGAAAGATAAAAAGCTTTATGCTTCAAATTTTAAACATATCGAGGAGGAATCGAACCGTTTTGAAGCAGATCGACTGATACAAAAGACATCGAATCGCTATGTGGTTGTAAATCCGCCATATGCACCGCTATCCGAAGCCGAAATTGATGCTGCATTTGATTTGCCTTACACACGTTTGCCGCATCCCAAATACAAAAACAAAACCATTCCGGCCTACGAAATGATCAAGTTCTCGGTCAATATGCACCGGGGTTGTTTTGGTGGTTGTGCATTTTGCACTATATCGGCGCATCAAGGCAAACACGTAGTGGCACGCTCCAAAGAATCGATACTGAATGAGGTGCGAAAAATTACCGAAATGCCCGACTTTAAGGGTTATATTAGCGATTTGGGTGGCCCATCGGCAAATATGTACGGAATGAAAGGCATCGACCTTGAAATATGCAAGAAATGCAAGAAACCATCGTGCATTCATCCCAAAGTTTGCTTTAATCTCGACACAAATCACAATAAATTAATCGATATTTATCGCTCGGTGGACCAGCTGCCCGGAATAAAAAAATCGTTTATTGGTAGTGGCGTGCGTTATGACATGTTGCTGAGCGACACAAAAGACCATGAAGCGAATAAAAGTCATGCCGAATATATTAAGGAGCTTATTAGCAAGCATGTATCGGGCAGATTAAAAGTTGCACCCGAGCACACTTCCGACCAAGTGCTAAAACTCATGCGCAAGCCATCGTTCGATTATTTTTACAAATTCAAAGCACAATTCGAACGTATAAATAAAGAAGCTGGTCTTAATCAACAACTTATACCGTATTTTATTTCGAGTCATCCTGGCTGTAAAAACGAGGACATGGCCGATTTGGCGATACAAACAAAAAAACTCGATTTTAAATTGGAACAAGTGCAAGATTTTACGCCTACACCCATGACATTGGCTACCGAAATTTACTATTCGGGATATCATCCATATACACTCGAACAAGTTTTTACACCAAAATCAAAAGAAGAAAAGTTGGACCAACGAAAATTCTTTTTTTGGTATAAAAATGAATATCGACAACAAATTATGCGCGATTTCCAAAAAATGAAACGTCCAGATTTGCAGCAAAAATTATTCGGAAAGTAATAAATATTAAAATTATACCATTAAATTAATTGAAATAATAATTTTAATAGTATTATTACTTATATTATGTAGATTTTAATACGTTGGTTAAATGTTAATTTTTTGCATATTACGCATTGTTTTAAAAATGAATTATTTTTGCATACTGAAAACAATAAAACTAAAAATATAATTTTGATGAAAAAAATTCGTGCTGCCATAGTAGGCTATGGCAATATCGGTAAATCGGTGCTCGAAGCCCTTCAGGCATCACCCGATTTCGAAGTTGCTGGCGTTGTTCGCCGCTCAGTAAGCAACGATCAGCCTTTGGAACTTACAGGTATTGAAGTAGTTGACGATATTCGTAAACTACAAGATGTAAATGTTGCTGTGCTTTGCTCGCCAACACGCAGCGTACCTGCTCAAGCTAAAGAAATTCTTGCCCTCGGTATTCACACAGTGGATAGTTACGACATTCATGGTTCAATTTGGGAACTGCGTCAGGACTTAGAGCCAATTGCACAGGCAAATAATGCAGTTGCCATCATTTCAGCTGGTTGGGATCCGGGTAGCGACTCGGTTGTGCGTGCTTTGTTCGAAGCCATCGCACCTAAAGGTATTACTTACACCAATTTTGGTCCTGGCATGAGCATGGGTCACACAGTAGCTGTTAAAGCCATCAAAGGTGTAAAAAAAGCACTCTCAATGACAATTCCTTTGGGCACTAGCATTCACCGTCGCATGGTATATATCGAACTCGAAGATGGTTTTAACTTCGATGAAGTGGCCAATAATATCAAAACCGATGAATATTTTGCACACGACGAAACGCATGTAACTTTGGTTGAAAGTGTTGATAACTTGATTGATATGGGTCATGGTGTAAATTTAGTACGCAAAGGTGTTTCGGGTTCAACTTACAACCAATTGTTCGAGTTCAACATGAAAATAAACAATCCAGCGCTTACAGCACAAATTCTTGTTGCTTGTGCACGTGCTGCTACCAAAACTGCACCAGGCGCTTACACAATGATTGAAATTCCTTTGATAAACTTACTTCATGGCGATAAAGAATCATTGATTCGTCGTTTGGTATAATAAAAAGGACTATTTTTTCGATTTAAATATTAAAAAAGCCTCAGAACTAATGTTTTGAGGCTTTTTTATATCTTGATTGTTTGTGACCGAAATTGAAGCGCAAAAATTTTCAATTTCGCTCTACACTCCCTATCTTATTCCCCTCCCAACAGTAATCGGGACAAGCAGGGGTTAGGGGGCTGAGTAGTTTCAATCCTTTACAAATATGGGTTATGATTGCGTTCGTAACCAATAGTTGTAGTTGGGCCATGTCCCGAATAAACAACCGTGGAATCGGGTAGGGGAAGTAACTTATTTTTAATGGAATTAATCAGTGTAGCATAATCACCCTGTTCCAAATCGGTACGACCTATCGAGCCTAAAAACAAAACATCGCCTACAAAAACTACATTTTCTTTTTCGCAATACAATGCAACGCTACCTGGCGAATGTCCTGGTACATGGAAACAATCGAAAGTTGTCTCACCGAATTTAATTTGCTGATTTTCTTCGATATATGCACCCAATTGTTGCGTTTCGGCATTAAATACTAAACCAAACATTTGTGCATGTGCAACACTTCTTTCTATTAAAAACTCATCCGCTTTATGGGCTTCGGGTCTTAACCCAAACATATCAAACATATAGCTATTGCCAAACTGATGATCGAGATGCAAATGTGTGTTGAGTATTCGCTTAACTATTAAATCGTTTTCATCAATATATTGCTTCAAAATATCGGCATCGTTTTTATTGTAACAGCCTGCATCAATAACAACAGCCTCTTTGCTACTATCATGCACCACATAAGTGTTTTCTTGAAATGGATTGAAAATAAATGTTTTTATCGTCATTCTATATTTTTTTTATAATTTTCAAAGTGGAACGTAAACTATTTTTTTTGTTTTATAAAACTCTTCTTCGTAATAATTGCTGATTGCTGTCACTTCAACAATTTTTTTATAATTAGCAATTTCAGCTTCCAATTCGCCTCCTTTTAAACATATTAATCCGTTCGGAACGGCATTTCTTTGTTCGCTTGATATATTCTTTTTTACAAGTTTCACCAAATCATCCAAAGGCATAACTGCGCGACTCACAACGAAATCGAATTTGGCCTTTTCTTCTTGTACTCTTTCGTGTTTAAACGCTATGTTTTTTAAGCCAATAGCACTAGATACTTCACTTGCTACTTTAATCTTTTTTGCTATCGAATCAATCAGCAAAAACGAAGTTTCGGGAAACAGAATTGCTAACGGAACGCCCGGAAATCCACCGCCTGTACCAACATCCAATACTTTTGATCCTGCCTTAAAACTATAAAGCTCCGCTATCGATAATGAGTGCAAAACATGATGTATATAAAGATTATCTATGTCCTTACGCGAAATAACATTGATTTTTTCGTTCCACTCTTTGTATAACTCATACAAAGCATCGAATTGCTTCAATTGTGTTTCGCTTAATTGCTTAAAATATTTGCTTATAATTTCCATTTTTTTGCTGATTATTTGCTGCAAAATTAATGCTTTATTTTTCAATTGCCAAAAATATCGTTACCACCAAGCCCTCCAACCTCCTAAAGCGTGAGTTTTGGCGCTAAATTTAACATTTATGCGCTCTATTTGGGCTGAGTTTTTATGCAAAAGAACTCAATTAGGCTACATTCTCCCAATAAAATCATTTCAACTGTTTATTTTAGTAATTAGTATATCAAATTATCAATAACTATCTATTTTATAATTATTTAGATATAAAATTTATAAACAAATTTATTATTCAACAAATTATTTTTATCTTTGCAGCCGTTTTGTAACTCTTTTGAAACGAATACAATTTCAAAATTGTTCGAACCGCAAATTATTATTAATGTATTTAATTCAATAAATTATTGCTGTACTGATATTTATGTCGAATTATTATAGAATAGTTTATTTATAAATATATAAAAAACATGATATGAAACGAGCATGAGCAATTGTTGACATGCGAGTTACATACGACAAAAAACAATTATTACCGTATGAAAGCTTATGTATTTCCCGGACAGGGAGCACAATTTGTAGGAATGGGAAAAGATTTGTATGATCAATCGCCATTAGCAAAAGAATATTTCGAAAAAGCAAATGAAATTCTTGGTTTTCGTATCACCGACCTTATGTTCGAAGGTACTGCCGAAGATTTGAAACAAACACGTGTTACTCAACCTGCTGTATTTTTACATTCAGTAATTTCAGCTTTGGTTTTGGGCGATGAATTCAAACCCGACATGGTTGCTGGTCACTCATTGGGCGAATTTTCGGCCTTGGTAGCTGCTGGTGCACTTTCGTTCGACGATGGCTTGAAATTGGTGTACGCACGCGCAATGGCTATGCAAAAGGCTTGCGAAATGGAGCCTTCGACCATGGCTGCCGTTTTGGGTTTGAGCGACGAGGATGTGGAAGAAGTTTGCGACCAAATTAAAGATGCAGTTGTTGTTCCTGCAAATTACAACTGCCCTGGGCAATTGGTTATCTCAGGCTCAATCGAAGGTATCGATTTGGCTTGCGAAGCGCTTAAAGCAAAAGGTGCAAAACGCGCATTGAAACTGCCTGTTGGTGGTGCTTTTCACTCGCCACTTATGCAACCTGCAAGCGAAGAGTTACAAGCAGCAATCAACAGTACAATATTTAGCAATCCCGTTTGTCCTGTTTATCAAAATGTAAATGCTTATCCTCAAACTGAGGCTGAGCAAATTAAACAAAATCTTATTGCCCAACTTACTGCACCTGTACGTTGGACACAAACGGTGAAAAACATGGTAACCGACGGCGCAACTGAGTTTGTAGAACTCGGACCAGGTGATGTTTTGAAAGGTTTGGTGAAAAAAATATCGCCAGAAGTTACTACTGCCTGAAACAATAATAAATTTAATTAAGATGCAGTATTTTGCTGCATCTTTTTTTTTCTCACAAATTCTTATTATTTAGAATTTTTCGCTATTTTTGTAAGCTTTTTTTAAACACGAAAAAGCAGTTTCTTGAAAAAGGAATATTTTTTAATTTGAAACAAAAATTTTATAAGATGTACAGAACACACAATTGTGGCGAACTTCGCATTTCAAATGTAAATCAAACAGTTACATTAGCTGGTTGGGTACAACGCAGCCGTAAAATGGGCGGAATGACATTTGTTGATATACGCGACAGATATGGCATTACTCAATTGGTTTTCAACAACGAAACCAACCAAGAGTTGTGCGATAAAGCCAATAAACTAGGGCGCGAATTTGTTATTCAAATTACTGGTCAAGTATCGGAACGCAGCAATAAAAACAGCAATATCTCAACTGGCAAAATCGAAATTCTTGTCGATACGCTTGTGATTCTAAACGAAGCACAAACACCACCTTTTACAATCGAAGAGAATACAGATGGTGGTGATGATATTCGAATGAAATACAGATATTTAGACCTACGCCGTTCAAATGTTCGTGCCAATATGGTGTTACGTCATCAAATTGCTTTCGAAACACGTCGCTATCTCGATCAATTGGGTTTTATCGAGGTGGAAACGCCAATTCTTATCGGATCTACACCCGAAGGCGCCCGCGACTTTGTTGTGCCTTCGCGCATGAATCCCGGACAGTTTTACGCTTTGCCGCAATCGCCACAGCTTTTCAAACAATTGCTAATGGTATCGGGCTTCGATCGTTATTTTCAAATAGCTAAATGTTTCAGAGACGAGGACTTACGTGCCGACCGCCAGCCCGAATTTACCCAAATAGACTGCGAAATGTCATTCATCGACCAAGAGGATGTGCTCAACACTTTTGAAGGAATGATGAAACATCTTTTCAAATTTGTAAAAAATATCGATCTTACTGAGGATTTTCCACGCATAACATGGCACGATGCCATGAAATATTATGGTTCGGACAAACCTGATATTCGCTTCGAAATGAAATTTGTGGAGTTGAAAGAGGCTGTTTCGGGTCGCGATTTTGTTGTGTTCGACAATGCACCTTATGTTGCTGGCATTTGCGCAAAAGGCTGCGCAAGCTACACACGCAAACAAATTGATGAACTTACCAATTTCGTAAAACGCCCTCAAATTGGTGCTACTGGCTTGGTTTATATACGCTTAGAAGAGGACGGAAGCATCAAATCATCGGTTGATAAGTTTTATTCGACAGACGATATAAAAAATATTGCAACGCTTTTCGATGCGCAAGCGGGCGACTTGATACTTATTCTTGCTGGTGCAAAAACCAAAACGCAAAAAGCGCTTTGCGAATTACGCCTCGAAATGGGATCGCGCCTAGGCTTACGCGACAAAAATGTATATGCTCCGCTTTGGGTTATCGACTTTCCGCTTTTCGAGTGGGACGAAGATACGCAACGCTTTTATGCTACACATCACCCGTTTACATCGCCCAATATCGACGATTTAGCACTTCTCGAAACCGACCCAGGCAATGTTCGTGCTACTGCTTACGACATGGTTATCAATGGAGTAGAGTTGGGTGGGGGATCTATTCGTATTCACGATAGCGCTTTGCAAAACAAAATGTTCGAATTGCTCGGTTTCACCCCCGAAAAGGCTGAAGCTCAATTTGGGTTCTTAATGAGTGCCTTTAAATACGGTGCGCCACCACATGGTGGTTTGGCATTCGGACTCGATCGCCTTGTGTCGCTTTTTGCTGGCCTCGATTCAATTCGTGATTGCATTGCTTTCCCAAAAAATAATTCGGGCCGCGATGTAATGATGGATGCACCTTCGGTTATCGATCCAGCACAATTGGAAGAACTTTATTTGATAATTGATGAATTGAAATTAAAACATAATATGGAATAGCATTTTGCTATTTTAATTTAAATAATAAATGCACATTCTAATATCTAGATTGTGCATTTATTGTATATGATATTATAAATCAACCAATTGCTATTTCCGTTTCGAGATTTTATTATTTGTAATAGCTCTTTGCATTTTGCTCTTAAAACGTGTAATTTCAATACTGCGCTTTTCGATATTTTTACTGCTAATTTTATTTTTCACTCGCGCTCTCCACATAATAAAACTCGATTTTTTAAGTTCCGCTCGCATTAGCTTTATAACATCTTGCTCTTTTAGTCCAAACTGATAAAAAATAGCTTCAAAAGGAGTTCTGTCTTCCCATGCCATTTCAATTATTCTATCTTTTTCTATTTCTGTTATCATTTTATAATTCTATAAATCATTTATTTTCAGTCAATTTACTTATCATTCCATTAAAAATTAGCCCATGAAAAGGCAATACAGCATACCAATACATTCGACCCCACAAACCATGTGGCCTAAAAGTAGCCGTTTGATACAAAACTTTATCAACAATCTTAAATTCGAGCCAAGCTTCACCAGGTAATTTCATTTCGGCATATAACATTAAGCGCTTTTCAGTTTTGTTCGCATAAATCACTCGCCAAAAGTCAAGCGTTTCGCCTACCGAAATTTGATTAGCATTTTTACGACCACGTCGCAAGCCCACACCGCCGGCCAATTTATCGATAAAACCGCGCAAATGCCATAGCCAATTGGCATAATACCAACCTTTTTCACCACCAATTGTCCATATTCGTTCCAAAGTTTTTGCTTCGTTTTCAACAGTTCTTTTTCGTTTATCCTTAAAACAACCATAAATTGGCACTTCTATTAAGTTCGAAATTCCAGGTGTGAGCACATTGCTTGTAAGCGCATCTTTCCAACTCGATAATACTTCTTGTTGCGCTATTAAATCGAATGCTAAACGCACTGCATCTTCGTAAGCTATTAGTTTGATATTGAGCAATTCAGATAAATTATTATCCCGAGCAATTACTTCAACTTTCATACTATTTACCAAATTTACAGCCAATTTGTACGATGTTGAAGTTACAAAATATAGCCAATACGACGATAATCGTGGCGACATAACCGGAAACGGAATGATGATTCGTTTTAGTTTGCGTACCTTAGCAAATTGTAAAAGCATTTCGCTGTAACTTAAAACATTAGGTCCACCAATGTCGAAAACTTTATCATAACAAGCTTCGCACAGCAAAACACCTTCTAAATATTGTATTACATTACGCACTGCAATGGGTTGCGATTTGGTTTTCAGCCATTTGGGTGCTATCATTATTGGTAATTTTTCGACCAAATCGCGTATAATTTCGAATGATGCACTGCCCGAACCAACCACAATACCAGCACGCAAGGTAGTTAAATGATAGTTTCCATCGGATAAAATACGTTCAACATTTAGGCGTGAACTGAAGTGTTTCGACAATTGTGCTTCGTTTACAATAGCACCTAAATATATAACTTGCTTAATAGCAGTATTTTGCAATGCAAGTTTAAAGTTCTCAGCAGCAATTGCTTCCAAATTTTTAAAATCGCCTGTAGTACTAGCCATCGAATGAATCAAATAATATGCAGCATCAATATCTGCGGGTATAGTATGCAGTCGATCTGTTTTTAAAAAATCAATTTCAATTAACTCAATTTTCGTAGCATCGAATTTCGACATATCAAAGCGTTGTTAGTCGCGCACACAACAAACCAAATTGTGGCCTTTCGTTTGTAAAGCCAAAATCAAACGCTGACCGATATAACCCGTAACACCTGTAACTAAAATTTTCATATGCATTATTTATTTGTTTTTTTATTTATTGTAATCATAAAACAAAATATATACGAATAAAGTTGTAAAAAATTGACAAACATACAATTAAAGCAAAAAAACTAGTCTCAGTAATCATGTATATTATTATTTGATTCACCCTTATCAAATTTATTTATTACGAAAAAATAGGAGTGGGGAGTGTTAATTTTTTAATTCGGTAAGAGTTTCATTTTTTCAATAGTATTTTTTTTAATTTCAATTTGTGTAATATAGTTTTATTCCATAATTAGTTCGAAATGGATACTTAGCAATCT
>CAZEVV010000018.1:0-23582 GCA_964515675.1 uncultured Paludibacter sp.
GTTGAAGAGGAAGCAGCAGCTCCTGTTCAAGAAGAAGGTGGTATGCACAAAGCATTGAAACAAAAATTCATCGAGGGTGGTGCTGGCTGGATGGCTCCCGTTGCTCTTTGTTTGATCATTGGTTTGGCTTTGTCTATCGAACGTATTATTTATTTAAGCTTGTCGTCGACTAACACTAAAAAATTGTTGGCCAATATCGACGAAGCATGGGATAAAGGTGGTGTTAATGCAGCGCTTGAAGTTTGTCGCAACACACGTGGCCCTGTAGCTTCAATTTTCTTCCAAGGTCTTTCGCGCTACGACGAAGGTTTGGACGTAGTTGAAAAATCAGTTGCTTCTTATGGTGGCGTTCAATTAAGTCTTTTGGAAAAAAACCTTAGCTGGATCACATTGTTTATTGCTCTTTCTCCTTCATTAGGTTTCTTGGGTACAGTAATCGGTATGATCGAAGCTTTCGACAAAATCCAACAAGTTGGTGACATTTCGGCAACTGTAGTTGCGGGTGGTATCAAAGTGGCACTTTTGACAACTGTATTCGGTCTTATCACAGCTATGATTCTTCAAGTATTCTTCAACTACATTCTTACAATGGTTGAAAGCTTAACAAACGATATGGAAGATTCTTCTATTTCTTTGTTAGATATCATCGTTAAGCACTCAAAAAAATAAATTTTTCATACAAAAAAAATAATTAGATATGTCTAAATTAATAGAAAAAATACCAGGATTGTTAGGCCTTCTATTGGTTGTGGTTTCTATACTAATTGTACTTATGGTATACTTAGGTGGAAATGCCGACTCAATATTGAATGCTGCTGGTGAGGCCATGACAGTCCCTAAATATACAGATACACTATTGTACTGGATTTATTTCCTTTTTGGAGCAGCTTTAGTTTTTACCGTAGGTTTAGCTTTGCTAGGCTTTGTGAAGTCATTAATCGCTAATCCAGTGTCAGCATTGAAATCGTTGGTGCCAATCGTTCTTTTTGCGCTTGTATTTGTAGTGAGCTGGAACTTAGGTAGCGAAGAAAAAATGTCAATCATTGGTTATGATGGTACAGGTAACGAAGGAGTTTGGGCTAAATTTACCGACATGGTAATTTACTCCATCTACGCTTTGTTTGGTGCTTTGGCGCTCACTATTATTGGCGCACGTATTTACACTGCTGTAAAATAAATCAATTAAGATTTATTTCAACCCTAAAAAGATATAATTATCATGGCAAGTAAGAAAAAAGTAAAAGAGATAAATGCAAGTTCGATGGCCGATATCTCGTTCCTATTGCTTATCTTCTTCCTTGTAACAACTTCGATGGATGTTAGCACCGGGTTATCGAGAAGGCTCCCGCCACCTCTTCCACCCGATCAAAAACCTCAGTCGGTTGATATCAACAAACGTAATATTTTTGTTGTAAAAATCAACAGTCTCAATCAGTTGCTTGTACAAGGACAGGAATTAAGCTTGAAAGAATTGAGAGCTAAAACCAAAGAATTTATTAAAAACGAAGCTAACGACCCAAGCATGCCTGTAAAAACTACAGAGTATGTGCCATTTTTTGGTGATTACGAAATTACCAAAGATCACGTTATCTCGTTGCAAAACGACGTTGATACACAATATCAAGCTTATATCGACGTGCAAAATGAATTGGTGGCGGCTTATAATGAGTTGCGTAACGAACTGGCTCAGCAAAAATTCGGGAAAAAATTTGATGATTTGAAAGAAGACCAACAAAAGGCTATTCAGACAATTTATCCTCAAAAAATCTCGGAAGCTGAACCTAAAAATTATGGAGGAACAAATTAATGGCAAAAATTAGAAAAGACGAAAAAAGAGAAGCACCTGCGCTTAGTACCTCTTCTTTGCCCGATATTATTTTCATGCTTTTGTTCTTCTTTATGGCGGTAACTACAATGAAAGAGGTTACCATGAAAGTTCGTGTAGTGAATCCTACTGCAACCGAAATTCAAAAGCTCGAGAATAAATCATTAGTACGATATGTATATGTGGGTAAACCAACCGACGAATTCAAAAAATCATTTGGTAGCGAAACCCGCATTCAGTTGGGCGATGCTTTTGCCGATGTGAGCGAACTCGAGAACTTTATTGTTCGTGAGCGTAGTTCGATGAAAGAAGAGGATGCTGCTCAGGTTACTATATCAATCAAAGCGGACAGAGATTCAAAAATGGGCATTATTACTGATATCAAACAGGCTTTGCGCCGTGCTTATGCTTTGCGTATAAGCTATGCTGCTTCGGCTAAGCCCGAATAATAATGACTTTTTGCATTTTAAATTCTGAAAAAGGGATTGCTCATTTGTGAGTAATCCTTTTTTTGTACTTTTTAATTAAACCTTGTCTTAAAGTGTATTATACGAAAGTGTATTTAATTTGTACGAAATTGCCAATCGAAAGACAGGCATTTGTTTTATTTTTGCAGTATTAATTCAGTTGAGAGTATTAATGTAGGCAGTAGCATGTAAGTGCTTTAGTTGCAAAATCATTTTTTCACATTCAAATTAATATGTTTTCAAACGTATTTTTAAATCGTTTAGTAGTAATTTTTTTTATAAATAAATATAGAATACTTATGAGATTAATCAATTTATTAGCATTTACATTTTTAATGACAGTTATGATGCATGCACAACAAAACATTTTGCTATATCCCAATGGCGTTCCCAACTCTAACGGCCTCGAAGGCAAGGAGCGTAATCGCGATAAGGAATTCATTGTCGATATATCCAATCCCCGTATGGATGCATTTGTAGTGCCCAAAGAAAAAAGCAATGGTTATGCTGTTATAATATGTCCAGGTGGCGGATACACTGGTGTTTCGCACATAAAAGAAGGTCAGGATGTAGCGCGTTGGTTCAATAATCTTGGTGTTTCGGCATTTGTGCTGTACTATCGCATGCCCAATACCAACAGTGAAATACCTTTGCAAGATGCCCAAAAAGCCATCGAGATTGTGCAGCAAAATGCCAAAGCATGGCACATTAAGCCAAATAAAATTGGGATAATGGGCTTTTCGGCTGGCGGTCATTTAGCTTCAACAGTTGGTACGCATTGGGTAAGTAAAAAACAACGCCCTGCTTTTATGATTTTGGGTTATCCGGTTGTGACGATGAACAAAACTTATACACACATGGGGTCGCGTAACAATTTGTTGGGAAACAATCCGAGCGACGATTTAGTGCAGCAATTTTCGAACGAACTGCGCGTTACGCCTAAAACACCCCCTACGTTTATTTTTCACTCGCGCGACGATGAGGCTGTTCCCTTTGCCAATGCGACAAACTTAAAAGCAGCGCTTGATGCGAATAAGGTTAAGTCGACACTTGCACTTTACGAAAAAGGCGGTCATGGTTATGGCATGCGTCACAAAACAGCCGATTGCAAACAATGGCCCGAAGATTTAAAGCTTTGGCTGCGCGAAATTAAAGTGATACGCTAAATCTGTCGATTACTTTTTTGTTGAAAATACATAAAAAAACGTATTTCACGAACAATCGCTTGTTTCAAATGTTAAATTTGCGACCAAGCGATTGTTTGCATTAATGCACATTTGCTTTTTCACTTAGCTCAATTTTTACAATCAACTACATTAATTGTTGTAGTCGTTGAGTTGAAGTATTTGTTTATTTTTACATTTTATTGATTAATAAAACAGACAATAATAGCATGAAATACGGATTTTTTATTTTTGTGAGTCTTTTTACTTTTGCGTTGAGTTTTTATGCTGCATTGCGCGGTTGGCAATCGCTGCAACAACAACCACTTTGGCGCAATATTTACCTTGGTTTATCCGTTGTAGGATATGTTGCGCTAATGGCCAATTTTAGTGTCGCACACAAATTGTCGCCTGTTTTTGGGCAGTTAGTGAGTGGCATTGGTATGAGTTATTTTCTTTTTATTGTTTATATGGTAATGGCTTTTCTTCTCATCGATGTGGTACGAATAAGCAATTCTTTTTTACATTTTGCACCTATTGGTATGCAAAGTTTTAGGTTGTGGGCATTTGTTGCAACTACCGCTTTGGTTGTAATGGCAATGTTGTATGGCAGTTATAGGTTTCATACACCTGTGCTTGTCGAACTCAATATCGAAAGTGCAAAACCGAAGCATGGCAAAGTGCTTAATGTGATTGCTGTGAGCGATTTGCATTTGGGTGTGCAAATTAATAAATCGAAGTTGCAACAGTATGTTGCGGCCATCAATCAGCAAAAGCCTGATTTAATTTTAATTGCAGGCGACATAACCGACAATAGTATTCGTCCGCTTATCGAACAAAATATGAGCGAGGAGTTATCGCAACTAAAAGCTACATATGGCGTGTTTGCTGTTAATGGCAATCATGAGTTTTATTCGGAGCACCCAAATGCAACGCAGGAATTGCTCGAGAAAAGTGGTATAACAGTGTTGCGCGACAGTGCTGTGTTGGTCGACAATAGCTTTTACATTGTGGGGCGCGACGACCGCACGAATGCACAACGCAAAGATTTGGCATCGCTCACAGCTTTGCTCGATACAAACAAAACCATGATACTGCTCGACCACCAGCCTTTTGCACTCGACGAGGCTATGAAGAATAATATCGATTTGCAAATTTCGGGACATACACACAATGGGCAGTTTTTTCCAATTAATTTTATTGTAAAACGTATGTATGAGTTGGCGCATGGACATTTGCAAAAAGGCAATACGCATTATTATGTGTCGTCGGGACTCGGTATTTGGGGGCCGCTATATCGTATCGGTACGCAGTCGGAAATTGTGAAAATTAATTTTAAGATATAAATGCGAATCTCTAATTCAATGTAATGTCGTTCGAGCTCAAT
Source organism: uncultured Paludibacter sp. (assembly GCA_964515675.1). GTDB lineage: Bacteria > Bacteroidota > Bacteroidia > Bacteroidales > Paludibacteraceae > Paludibacter. Next base: position 4,843 of record CAZEVV010000018.1, read on the forward strand.
TCGTAGTTTTAATGTAATCTTTAGGGTAGTTGTTGCTCGAAAAATGAGTACAATTTTCAAAATTATCGATAACACCCTGTTTTTTCGAAACAATAGATTAATTTTGCTGCACACCTACCAATCTCATTTCTTATATGATTCCCTTTTGAGGGGGGTGTTGGGTCTAAGTAGCTTATTTTTAATAAATCAACAAAATGAAAGCAATTGTATATTTAAATTATGGTCCACCCGAAGTTGCACAATTAACAACAGTGCCTCAGCCTGTACCTGCCGATAACGAACTGCTTGTAAAAGTGTATGCTTCGACAGTAAACCGTACCGATGCGGGTTTTCGCAGTGCTGAATATTTTATTTCGCGCTTTTGGAGCGGACTTTTTCGGCCAAAATATAAAATATTGGGTTGCGAGTATGCTGGTGTTGTTGTGGCTATTGGTGCTAATGTGCAGCAATTTAATGTGGGCGATAAAGTGTTTGGTTTTAACGATGTGCATTTTGGTGGTCATGCCGAGTATTTAACCGTGGCCGAAACTGATGCCGTGTTGCAAATGCCAGCCAATATTAGTTTCGACGAGGCGGCAGCGCTTACCGAAGGTGCTCATTATGCATTGGTCGACATACGTGCTGCAAATGTCACTGCCGGGCAACAAGTTTTGCTAAATGGTGCAACTGGCGCTATTGGTTCGGCAGCATTACAATTGCTCAAACATTTTGGCGCTAAGGTTACCGCAGTTTGTAATACTCAAAATGTGGATTTAATAAAATCGTTGGGCGCCGATGTGGTGATTGATTACGAAAAAGAAGATTTTACAGCAACCGAAACAAAGTTCGATTTTGTGTTCGATGCAGTAGGCAAAAGTTCGTTTGGGCAATGCAAGCCTTTGTTAAAGCCCAAAGGTGTGTACATTTCGACCGAATTGGGCAAAAATGCCGAGAATGTTTTCCTAGCATTGCTCACCGCATTTTCGAAAGGTAAGCGACTTTTGTTTCCCATACCGAGTATTAGTAAAAGCGATCTTGCGTTTTTGAGCGACCTATATGTTAAAGGGGAGTTTAAACCCTTAATTGATAGGGCTTATACTATGGAGCAAATTGTTGAAGCCTATACATATGTTGGATTAGGCCACAAAACAGGAAATGTAATTCTGAAAATTAATGCGTAATTTTTATGCCTGAAACATATCTTTTACTTTTTTTATTCTTATTACCCATTTTCAACCAAACAAATGTTTGTGCACACGTTTGCATATTAAAATTTTGCAATCGATTTTAAATCGTCTTTTGCTTCATTATTAAAATCTTATATTTGACAATAATTTTTTTACACACATTGTGTTTTTGCTAATTTCGACAAAATACAATGTTTCAACTTTGGCCGTATTGCTTGTGTAGTCGGCATTTGGTGTGATTAAAATATTGGCATTAAAATAAATAATAAAATTAAATATAAGGTATGAGAAAGCTATTTTTCGCTATTATGGCACTGAGTAGTATGTTGACTTTTGCAAGCAAAGGTGTACAACATCGTCATCGCATCGATGCAGTGCATACACCTGCACAATTGAGTAAGTACAACTTATTTGCATCAAACAATGCACTAATTAAGCATGTGTGGATTGTTTCGCCCAACGAAATTCGCATCGAATTAAAAAACAACGTGCCCTTAGCTGCTGGCGATGTTTCGATTTTTAGTTATAACTATCAAAAAGTTAATGCTGCTGGCGACTTCGCAACAAAGCTACATTCGAAACCAATATTTACGCAAACGAATAATGTGCTGAGCATTAAAGATGCTAGGCTAAATTTAAACAACAATTATTTTGTCGATATAAAAGGGAAGCAAGCACAAGCTTTTCTCGATCATAGTATTGGTGGTATTTTGGATACTTTTTTCGATGCGAGCAATGAGCACCAACTCGGCGCAACACTAATCAAAGGAAACGCACAATTTAAACTTTGGTCGCCACCTGCAGGTAGGGTTCGAATTCTCTTTTTCGACACCAACAATCGCCCCATTGCTAAAAGCATTGAAATGAAAAAAGGACAAAAAGGTGTGTGGTATGCCAATGTTACACCACGGGCTTTGGGAGTGAAAAGTTTGGATGGAATGTATTATCAATACGAAGTTTTTGCCTATGGCAAATCGCGTTTAGCACTGGACCCCTATGCAAAATCGATGGCAGCACACTCGCCTCTTGACGACGATAAAATTGGAAAAGCAGCCATTGTTGATATGCGCTCGCAACGTGCAACACCCCCAAATTTTGTGCGTAAATATCGCAACTACGAACATATTGCCAACGATATTGATTTGGTGTGTTACGAAGTGCATGTGCGCGATTTTACTATTCAGCCCGGACTTATCGATGCCGATTTGGCGGGTACTTATAAGGGTTTTGCTCAAAAAACCGATTATCTGAAAAAATTAGGTATAACGCACGCACAGCTTTTGCCTATTCAAAATTTTTATACAACCAACGAATCCGATCGTGCTTATACCGATACCGATGCGCCACGCAGCAATTATAACTGGGGCTACGACCCACACAGTTATTTTACACCCGAAGGCTGGTTTTCGAGCAATTCTGCCGATCCTTACAGTCGTATAAAAGAGTTTCGTATGTTGGTGAACGATTTGCATAGCAAAAACATTGGCGTTATTGTGGATGTAGTTTATAACCATACATTTTTGGTTGAAACTTTCGAAAATGCAGCACCAGGTTGCTATTATCGTTACAACGACACAAATGGAATATCAGCTCATACTGGTGCAGGTCCTACGGTTGAGTCGCGCCGAAAAATGGTGCAGAAATTAATTGTTGAGTCGCTCAGTCATTTTGTAACCGAATATCATGTTGACGGCTTCCGTTTCGACTTGATGGGTTTTATGGACCACGAAACCATGCGTCTAATACGCCAGCAAGTTGGTAAAACATACAACCCAAATGATGTAAACGAATTGGTGTTGCAAGGCGAAGCTTGGGTGTTTTCCGACATCGATACCGATGCTAAAGCAACAGGATTGAATGCCGCCACTACAAAATTAAACCATCCGAAGGAATATATAAATTTAGGTTTTTTCAACGATGTTGCGCGCGATGCTTATGCTGGCAGAGAACATCTTAAAGGCTTTGTTCAAGGTAATTATTCCGAAATCGACCGTAGCGTAACAGCTATTTTGGGCGGTATCAAAGGTTTTGAAATGAAAGGAAAATCGTTTTTAAACGAAGTTTTGAACGATGACTATAATGCTTTTGCCGAGACACCTGCTGTTTGTCTTAACTATTTAACCATACACGATGGTTTTACATTATGGGACAAAATAAATCTTTCAGTAGATGACCCCACAGGGCTGAAACGTGCAAAAATAATGAAGTTGGCAACTGCAATGTTGTTTACCTCGCAAGGCAAAGTAATTGTTCATGGTGGCGACGAAATGTTGCGTTCAAAACCGCTCGCAAAAGTGGATATCGAAACCAGTAGGGCGCACAATACAACATATACAAATCCTGAAGAAGGAATTTCGTACTTTCACGAAAATTCGTATATCTCGAACGATTATACAAATACTTTCCGTTGGGATAGGCTCACAAATGCTTTTAGCCCAATTGCAGTGCCAATGGTGGAATATTATAAAGGCTTAATTGCCATGCGTCGTGCTTTGCCGGGCTTGCGTATGTTTGATGGCGATAATATCCGTAAAGGAATTAAATTTTATGGCATGGAACAGAAAGAAGCGCCCAAAGTTATTACCGAAACGCTTGGCGTTAACGATTTTGCTGATGCAAAACTTCATGTGCTTCGGTTGCAATTTGTAAACGGACCTGCCAACGAAACGCTCTATTTTGCCGGCGAAGTTTACGACAAACGCCGCGATGCCAATGTTGCCGATGGAAATAGTTATGCTGTTAAGTTCGATGCCAATGGAGTAGGGGAGATTGTGTTCTCACGTAAGCAAATCGATAATTTCGACTTGGGTAAGTGGGGCGATAGCAAAAACCTCAATTTTAAATTAGTGAAAAAACCCGGTGCATGGGAAACCATTGCTACTGCTTATTCGGGGCAAGGCAACAATCGCCTTCGTGCAGCCGACATCGACAATAATAGCACAATTAAAGTTGATTTGGCAGTAATGGATTTTGCTTCGGGCGCTGTTGTAACGCGCGAAGTGGATAAGTTTATAGCCTACGAAATTGACAATACGCTCGAAAATGCTGTTGCCCCACACATAAGTGCAAGTGGGTACAAAACAATAGTTGTGGTGCATAATGCCGACGAAAAAGCAATTAGCATCGAAATACCGAGCATTGCGCAACCCGAAGCATGGCAGGTAATTGCCGATGGTTATAGTGCAGGCACAAAGCCGCTCGTATATACTGGTGCTGAGCAGCCGGGCAAAGGCCAAACAAATGTAAAAATTGAGTACAAAAAAATCACCGTTCCTGCTCTGAGTACAGCTGTAGTGGTGAAATAAATTGAAATGAATTGTTGCAAGGGAATGTGAAACTTAGTGTTTTATGTTCCCTTGTTTGCGTTATTGCTACAAAACCGAGCAGCTAATTTTAGGTGTTTAAACAATAAATACTCAGACCTCTATTGCTTTCGCAATTTGAAATGCTTCAACAGTTGAGCCAGCCTGCAGGCGCATATTGTAAACTTCGCATCGCTTGTTATCTCATTCAGATCTCTCTCCCCTCCCCAAAAAATGAACCTGTCATTCCGAAGCGTAGCGAGGGATCTCAAACTTCAACATGTAGAACTAAAATAGTCATTCCAACACGGCATTTATATTAATGTTGCGATATCTGCTATTTAATCTTCTGAACATCAATACAAGGTATTAGAAGTATGTATTTCTTCCATTTTGTAAACAAACGACGTTTTAATAATTAACACTTGCTATGTGCAGTTAGCCAATAATATTTATTTAACTTTCGCTTGTGAATTAAAATTTTGTTTTTAACTTTGGTGTCTGTATTTAAATAGGGGTTTGAGTTCGATTTTAACTTCAGATTTACACACCAAATACACAATTTCATTTTATCAACAACTAACTTGTAATGCTCAATTCCAAATGATTAAAAGAATTTTATTTCTCACGTTTATTTTGTTACTTTCAGTTTGTAAACTCTTTGCTACCGATATTTCGGTGCTCGACACAGCTAATTTTGAACAACGCAAGTTAATTGCCAAAGATATTGAGTTGCGCAACAAGCAACACATTGCTTTGCTCGGAAAAACATACAAAGGAAACGAACTTAAGTATGCAATGCCCATTTATACGAGAGTCAACAAATATATTAACGAGAGCATCCTAAAAGGCGATTACATCTTCTACGGTCTTTTCGATTCGATTATTAATCAAACACATACTAGGTTGTTGCAGGCTAATGACATATTGAGCAGTGATAGTCGATACTTTGTGTCGCGCGATATTTCGCTGAATGCCATGAGTATGTTTTTCGATACTTACGTTATTAACTTGGGTACATTTTTTTATATGAAAAGTATTGATGGTTTTGCTGCCATTGTTGCGCACGAACATGCCCATAATTACTTGAAACATCAGGTGCAGTCGATAAAAAACGATTATAATGTAAACAAAAATGTAGCGCGTAGTGCTTTTAACGAACTTGCAAAGCAAAAATATGGTAGAGGCACCAAGGCTTTGGATAAATACAAATCGCTCATGTATAGTAATGGTAAAATAAATAGGCAACACGAATTTGAGGCTGATTCGTTGGGTTATATTTTTTACAAAAATGCGGGTTACAATGCCGATGAGTATTTAAATTCGTTTCGATTAATGCTTCGTTACGATACCATTAAGGGTGGCGATTTGGATACTGCTATTTATCGTAAGATGTTTGATTTACCTCAACAGCCTTTTAAAAACGAGTGGATGAAAATTGAGGATTTTTCGGGCTATAACTACACAAAAATTGCCGATAAATTACATCGCGATTCCATCAAAAGTCACCCTGAACTCGACGAACGTATCGATAATTTAATACGCCTATTTCCCGAACTTGCAAATACCAAACAAATGGATAGTGTGCATGTAGATGTGGCCTATACAAATGTTAGGCGTACGGCATTTTACGAATTGTTTCAGAGTCTCGATATTGGCGAAGATTATGGTTTTGGGGTTTATGCTTGCCTCTCGGAGCTGGCCGATGCTGAACATTATACCGATGAGCAAAATAAATTTTATCGATATTGGCTCGGGAAATACTTTAGTAAAATATATCAGGCGCGTAAAAACTACACCTTAAATCGTTCGCTCGATAAAGTCGACCCAAAGGAGCATTCGTTGGGTTATCAGCAGTTTTTGAGTTTTATGTGGAATCTTAAACTCTCAGAAATTGAGACTATTGCCAAGCATTACAGCAGTTCTGCTTTGGAGTAATGCCCAAAATCTTTTTTTGTCGAACTTGTAAATCTTGCATTTGCAAGTTGAATTCAAGATTTAATAATTGTGTTTTTCGATAAATATTCAACCATATTGGTTGTGTCTATAAGGCCATAGATTTTATAAGTTGCATTGTTAAAGTAAGTGCCCTACCTTTGCAACAGATAAAACAAATAATCATTTTTTAAAATATACTTATTATGGCTTCAGTTAAAGATACAACTTTTCAGGCTTTGCCTTATGCATACGACGCTCTCGAACCTCATATCGATGCGTTGACAGTAGAAATTCATTACAGTCGTCATCACAAAGCTTATTTCGATAACTTGCAAAATGCAGTGGCAGGTACCGAATTGGCCGAACTCGATTTTGTTTCGTTATTCAAGAATATTAGCAAATACCCACCAGTAGTACGTAATAATGGCGGCGGTTACATCAATCACGTGTTGTACTGGGAAAACATGAGCCCCAATGGTGGTGGCTTACCAACAGGCGAATTGGCATTGGCTATCGACAAAACTTTTGGTTCGTTCGACGAGTTTAAAAAACAATTTTCCGACGCTGGAAAAACGCGTTTCGGTAGCGGCTGGGCATGGTTAAGTGTCGATGCGAATGGTGAGCTTTTTGTAAGTTCAACACCCAACCAAGACAATCCGTACATGGATGTGGCCGACAAGCAAGGTACACCCATTTTAGGAATGGACGTGTGGGAGCATGCTTATTATTTAAAATATCAAAACAAACGTCCCGATTATGTTGAAGCATTTTGGAGCCTAGTGAACTGGGCCGAAGTAAGCAAACGTTTCGAGGCAGCGAAATAATTTTAGAATTTAAAGATTTTTCCATAAAAACACATACGATTTTCGAATAGTATGTCGGAAGCAGGGTTGGGAAATTCTGCCACGACGATAAATAATAGATTCCCGATGTTCGCAATATCAGTTGTAAATGTCGGGATATTCTTTTGTATGAATCGTTGTGTATTACAATATGAGAATATATAGCTGCGAAGGTGCAAACGGTTGTTGGTGAGTGAAACACTGTGAATTTTTGCAGAGGCAAGGCTTAGACGGAAGCCTGGTTTTAGTGCTTTTTGTTTTGTGTGGGTTAACCTACTGTTAATTCACATTCTGTGGTTCGTTGTTTACAACTTTTTTTATTACAATTTTAAGTCATTTTGTTGTGTGAATTAAATAGTAAAAATACCTATCTTTGCAAACAAATTAAAAATATATTAATATACACTGTGTTATGGAAACTACCCTTTTGCAGAAGCAAATAAATTACTATTTAAATTGTACCGAAACCGAAAAAACTATAATAAAGGCATTCGCATTAAAGACTTCTTTCGATCACGAAGTCGAGATACAACGACTTTTGGATAATCGAATATATCTGACACAAAAGGCCATAAAAGATGTGCTAAAGTGCGCCATTGATATGGGTATTATCAGCACACCAGAGAATCGATACGGTTGGACGTCCAAAAAGTATACTATTGCACAAGCTTTTATGGTGTATGTGATTCCTTTTTTGGGCGATTTTAAAAAGGAATGGGCTGATGTAAATGAAAAAACATTATCTAGTATTTATTTTTTCGACAACTATAGCGAAATAACGAATGTACGTAGCTTTTTGTACGAGCTTTTGTTCGAAACAAAAATAAATGATAATTTAATAGCGTCTATGGAGCGAAAATATCATTTATTTTCGTCACTGCGACTGTATGAATATCCCGCCTATATGGCCTGTATCGACAAGCTAAACTTAAATCTTGTTGAAACCATATACAATGCCGGACTTAATGATATGCTTTTTGAGATGCAACCTTTTGAGCAAGTTGTAGCATTTGATAAGTTGTTTGAGGAAAATTTAGGAACTTTAAAGTACAATCAAATTTCAATGTATGTTGATGTGTTCGAGCTTTATAAGGCTCAGTTTTTAAAGTCAACTGCTGATGTCCCTATGGGGCTTTCGAATTTTGCGTGTGCTTTGCATTATTTAGCCAACAACAATTCTGTGCAAGCTTTTAAATATTTTGATGCTGAACTTCAAAGTCAACGAAAAATTAATAAGCATGTTCAATTGTTTGCAACCGATTTATTAAATTTGTTTTATTTTATTGCTTTACTTTCTCAAGATACAAAAACGCAGCTTGCTCGAGTGCCGAAAATTCAGCAATATGTGCAAAAATACATGTATGGCAATTTAGCCAGTGTATTGCTTTATATCACTAATACAATTCAAAATAAAAAAGATGATAAGCTTTATTTGCAATCAAAAATAAGGCATGCGATAATGAACAGCGCTGATTTGGAGGCTGTTGCGTTAGTGTCCTTTGCTTATGTTGCAGATGTTGAGTTGGATAAGTTGTGTGAAGACAGGATTGTTGGAATGCTCGAAAAAGCATATATTGCCGAAAATTACCTTTTTGGATATGAAGCAGCTTTTGTTGCCAATAAATGGTTTCAGACTAATAGGACTGCCGATATGCTTGCCCGATTTGCGTCAATGCTTAATTATCAACCACTTTGCTCGACAATTGTTAGGAGCGAAGAGTGGGAGATTAAGCTTAACATTATGATGAATGCTTTGGGAGGCAACAAAGCAACTAAAAATGGAGTTGTCAGCGCCGAAAATAATAGTCGGGTAGTATATATTTTCTCGCCAAATTATTCCGAGTTACAACCTGTTTTGCAAACACGCAATGCAAAAGGCGTTTGGAGTAAAGGCCGGAATATTGCAATGAAAACTTTCTATGCTGCTAATGTGCAAGGCATGACCGAACAGGATTTTCGCATTGCAAAATCGATAGTGCACTCCAAAGGAGGTTACTATGACGCTGATTCATATGATTTTGAAGCAAAAGTGTTTGTCGAGATAATTGGGCACCCTTATGTTTATTTGGAGGGAGCAAACGATGTAATCATGGAGTTTGTCGGAGCGCAGCCTGTAATTAGTGTAGTGCGAAATAAAAACGGCTATGTTTTAAAATCGGATGTTGCGTTGCGCAATGCTGGTGTTAATTTGATTAAAGAAACCAATACGCGTTATCGTGTTTATAATATTAGTCAGCCACAGCTCACACTTATTTCGACCATTGCCGACGGTAATTTTTGCGTTCCCGAACAAGGCAAAGACAAATTAATTACTTTAATTGGGCAAATAAGTAAGTATGCTACTGTGCATTCCGATTTGTTACAATCCGAAAACTCGGAAAAACTTAATGTTAAATCAATAAAGCCCGATAAGCGTATCAGGGTGCAGCTTTTGCCTTTTGGCGATGGACTTAAGGCGGAGCTTTTTGTAAAACCATTTGCCGATTTTCCGCCTTATGCTAAACCTGGAAAAGGAGGCAAAGTGCTTATTGCGAATGTAAATAACGAGCAGTTGCAAGTAGAGCGCGACTTGCGAGGCGAGAGCATTTTGGCAAATAGTATAATGGTCGATATTGAATCGCTCGAAAGTGTAAGCCTCAACGACGATCTTATAGCTTTCGACAATCCACTCGATTCGTTGCACTTGCTCGATGTGCTGCACAAACATAAAGAAAATTGTGTGGTGGAATGGCCCGAAGGAGAGCGGTTTAAAATTAAATCCAAAGTTGAGTTCAAAAACCTTTCAATTCAAATTAAAACAAAAAATAACTGGTTCGAGTTGGATGGCGAATTACGTGTCGACGAGGATAATGTGCTTACTTTACAGCAACTTTTGCAATTAATGCCTAATAAGCACGATCGCTTTGTTGAATTAAAGCAAGGCGAGTTTTTGGCGCTAAGTAACGAAATGCGCAAACGCCTCGATGAGCTTCGTTCATTTGCAAATGTAAATAAAAAGTCAGTGCAGATTAATAAGTTTGCATCAATGGCATTGGGCGATTTTTTTGATAGTGTGCCTAACTTAAAGGCTGATAAGGCGTGGAAAGATTTCAGAAAACGTATTGAGGCAGCAGAAACTGTTGAGGCCAAAGTGCCTGCAACACTGCAAGCCGAACTTCGTCCTTATCAACAAGATGGCTTCAGGTGGATGGCTGGTTTGGCCGAATGGGAGGCTGGTGCATGCTTAGCCGACGATATGGGGCTCGGAAAAACAGTACAAACGCTTGCAATTTTATTGCATCGTGCTGCCAAAGGGCCTGCGTTGGTCGTATGTCCGGTGTCGGTTGTGGGTAACTGGGTTGCTGAGGCTATGCGATTTGCACCTACGCTTAATGTGCGTACGCTCAACAATGCCAATCGCCAGCAAACCATCGACGAGATGGGCGAAGGCGATGTGCTTATTAGCTCATATGGCCTTTTACAGTCGGAAGAAAAGATGTTTGTCGAAAAACATTTTGCTACTGCTGTGCTCGACGAGGCGCATATTATTAAAAATTATAGCACCAAAACATCGAAAGCAACCATGCAGCTCAAAGCCGATTTTCGTCTTGCGCTCACTGGTACACCTTTACAAAACCATCAGGGCGAAATTTGGAATTTATTCAATTTTGTCAACCCAGGCTTGTTGGGTTCATTGAATGAGTTTAATGATAATTTTATTAAACCCAATAATGATACAGCATCGAAAATGCTAAAAAAGCTGATACAGCCATTTATACTGCGTCGCACCAAAACAGCTGTGCTCGATGAGCTGCCACCCAAAACCGAAATAATTAAAAAGGTGCAACTGTCTGAACAAGAGATGGCTTTTTATGAGGCGCTTCGCCGCCAGGCTATTTTAAATCTCGAAGCTTCGGAGAGTGGCCTTGGGGCTAAAAATATTCAGGCTTTGGCCGAAATTACAAAACTTCGTCAGGCCAGTTGTAATCCTCTGTTGGTGGACAAAAACATTAAGATCCCTTCGTCTAAACTCAGCACTTTTCTCGAAATTGCCGACGAGTTGATTGAAAATAAACATCGTGCTTTGGTGTTTAGTCAGTTCGTGTCGCACCTCGCCATTGTTCGTGCTGCGCTCGATGCCAAAGGTGTTCACTACAAATATCTCGATGGCGCAACGCCTATGGCCGAACGCGAAAAATTGGTGCGAAGTTTCCAAAGTGGCGAGGGCGATTTGTTTCTCATTAGTCTGAAAGCTGGTGGGTTAGGTCTTAATCTCACTGCCGCCGATTATGTTATACATCTCGATCCGTGGTGGAATCCAGCCATCGAGGACCAAGCGTCGGATCGTGCGCATCGCATTGGGCAAAAACGTCCGGTTACTATTTACCGTTTAGTTGCTGAAAATACAATCGAAGAAAAAATTATTAAATTGCATAATAGTAAACGCGATTTGGCTGAGTCTTTGCTCGAAGGTAGCGACCAGTCAGCCAAACTTTCGCTCAACGAATTGATGGATTTGATAAAGGAAACATGGTGATGAGACACAAATAATTTTTTAAAAAATAAACATCTTGTTTGATAAGAAAATACCAAGGTGCACAACACAGCGAATGCCGATTTTGCTTTGCCAAATAGGTCGTTTTAGCTGTGAGCGAAGGTTCGGAATTTTCTTACAAACAATTAATATACAATTTTGTTATGCTTACATACATTCCACAAATTGCAGGTTCTGTTGTTGTTTTATTCATTGCAGCAGCAGTAAGGGTTGGTTTCAATGTGCTGAAATCGCGTTATTTAAAAACGCATCGCAATGCCGACCATAAAGTGTCGCATATTTTTAGAGTGATGAATTTTGCGATTAATACAGTTGCACTTATTGCTATTCTTATAATTTGGGGTGTCAATCCTACAAATTTATTCTTGGCTTTAGGTTCAGTATTTACTGTAATTGGTGTTGCCTTATTTGCGCAATGGTCTATTTTGAGTAATATCACTGCCGGAATTATTCTTTTCTTTTCAGCCCCTTTTCGCATTGGCGATACCATTCGTATTCTCGATAAGGATATGCCCATTGAAGCTACCGTTGTCGATATATTTACTTTCTATACGCACTTGCGTACTATTGACGGTGAATTGCATATTTTCCCCAATTCGCTGCTGTTACAAAAAGCTATTGCTGTGGTGGAAGATGATGAATATGAGAAAAAATAAATTTTTATGTTTATTTTATATCGGCAGACTTGGTTTGTAAGTTTTTTGATTTATCCGCTAGCGCAGATTTGCAACAAACGGTCAGCGACCAAATCTCCGCTAGCGCGGATTTGCAATCCGTGTTAAGATATTATGGTACGGACTGCAACCAACGGGAGATAAATCCGCGACAGTGAAGACGATAACGTTCCAACGCTGTCATCTTCATACAAAGTAAGGGACAAGCGACATTCTTGTCGCTTAAAAATGTAAAAATGATGTGTAAATGAATTGGTTTTCAATCGTAAATTGTAAATCAATAAATCGCAAATTCAGTCTCACGCTGCTAGCGCGGATTTGCAATCCGTGCTACGATGTAATGGCCCGGATTTGCTACAAACGGTTAGCAACCAAATCTTGCTCATCCCCCCACACATAAAAACCAATCTGTCATTCCGAAACGTAGCCAGGCATCTCAATCTTCAACATTTCAAACTAAAATAGTCATTCCATCGTGGCCTTTATATTTGTTTTACGATATGTGCTATCTAATCTTCTGAATGTCAGCGCATGGTGCTGGATGTCATATTTTGTAAATGTTCGATTCCTATTCGTTTGCATTGGGGTCGGAATTTGTGTGTATATTATTTGACGAAAAAAAAAGCACCAACAATCAATTGATTGCTAGTGCTTTTTTGTGGACCTGGAGGGAGTCGAACCCTCGTCCAAACAAGGAAATAATAAGCCTTCTACATGTTTATCTTTGCTTAAATTTTCGTGTGCAAGCAAGACCAAAGCCACCAACCTGCACCTTATCCTCTGTGTTTCATTTGTGCCGCGAGGCCAACACAAACTATCCCCGATTTAGCTGCACTTCCTTATCATTGGCCTCGGAGCGACGGCCTTTGGGAAATGTCTCGTTTCAACACCTTGTGTCGAAATTAAGCCGAATCTACTGTACTTCGATTAAGCAGCAAGAGCGTAGTTATTTTCGCCAGTTATACTGTTAAGAACCGAGATTTACGAGCCGCTTTCTCAATGCTCGACATGCTTACTTACCCTTTCTACCTGCTGTCAAAACCAAACAAGCCCAAAAGTGTGTAAAGTGTTTATAGCCAATGTTGTTTTTCTCGTGCATTACTTCCGCCGAAGCTAATTGGGAGCAAATACTTTTGACTTATAGCATTTTTACGCTGCAAATATACAACATTTTCTTTATGCTTGCATACTTTTTTCAATCATTTAACCTCATCGTCGGTTTGCAAGCTTATGTACTCAAATTTTAAACCATCAAAAAGTCCTTTGTCGCCCAATTTCAATTCGGGTATCACTACAAGCGACATAAATGCCATTGTCATAAATGGCGCATGTAGTTGGCAGCCCATCGTTTTTGCTAATGCATCTACTTTCTGATATTGTACTGCCACCTCTTCGCCGGGCAAGTCGCTCATTAGCCCTGCAATGGGCAATGCAAGCAGTTCGTAATGGCCTTTTTTTGTTGCAACTACGCCACCTTTTGCGCCTATAATAATATTTATGGCCGCCGCAATCTCAGCATCACTTGTGCCTATGGCAATAATATTATGACTATCGTGTGCTATGCTCGACGCCAAAGCGCCTTGCTTCAATCCAAAGTTTCTTACAAAAGCAACCGATGGTTTCGCATTTCGTGTGTAGCGGTTATATTGTACAATTTTCAATACATCATTCTCAATGTCCGACACTATTTCGCCATTTTGCACCAGCGGCTTGGCAGTGCTGCTTTTGGTGTATAGTTGTCCGTCGGTAATGTCAATTACTTTTATGTTGCAATTATCAATGTGAGGTACCGCTATTTGCGAAACATTTATCGCATTCGCCTCAAAATTATTTATCAAACCTGGTTTTTGCCACTTTGTTTTGGGCAATTTAGCGTTAAAACATTCTTCGCCGCCAATATAAGTTGCTTCAATTTTTAAATCCTGCAAATTGTCAACAATCAAAAAGTCGGCTGCATCGCCCACCTGCAACATTCCTACGTTAAGTTTGTAGTGTTGTATGGGGTTCATGCTGCACGCACGCAACACATCAAATATATCGAAACCTGCAGCTATTGCACGTCGCGCCAAAGTGTCGATATGTCCATTTAGCAGTAAATCATCCGGATGTTTATCGTCCGAGCAAAACATCACATGCGATGGGTGCATGCTCAACAAATCCACTAAGTCGTCGAAGTTTTTTGCAGCACTACCCTCACGTATCAATATTTTCATTCCAAGTGCAATTTTTTCCAAGGCCTCTTGCAAATTCATGCATTCGTGGTCGGTGCTAATGCCAGTTTCCACGTATTTGGCAAGCACATTATTACTAATATTCGGTGCATGCCCATCAATAACTTTAGCGTGTGCGTGAGCAGCCGCAATTTTTTGCATCATGTCGACATTGGCATTTGTCACAGCCACATATTCCATTACTTCGGCCAAAAAATGAATGTCATCGCGTTTCAAAAGTTCGGTCACAATTTCCGCATCGAGCACAGCCCCAGCAGCATCAAAAGCCGTTGCAGGCACACACGATGGCGCTCCAAAATAAAATTTCAACGGCGAATTTTTCGCATCATTTATCATATAATCGATGCCCGCCACCCCGCACACATTCGCTATTTCGTGAGGGTCGCACACACAAGCCACAGTACCGTGTGCCATAGCATGCCGCGCAAATTCCGTGGGTGGCATCATCGAGCTCTCAATGTGAATGTGTGCATCCACAAAACCTGGAATCAGGTACTGCTCTGTCGCATTTTCGCATTCCGTTATCGACTGAATTTTCCCGTTTTCAATCACTATTTCCACCTCATTAATACTTTTCAGTACCAAATCAACCCGTTTCCCACTTATTTTTTTCATCTCTTTCATAAACCAATTTTCATAATGTTATTTTGTAATGCAATCAATCTTCAAATTTTTCAAATCCGTCAAATCTTCAAATCTGAATTTTTTGGGCGTGCCCCTCGGAATACTCGGGTCGGGCTTTCGGCACGGCATCCACAAAGCCACCACCCCCGAGGCCTCGGCGTTTGTCCAAGCTTATCATGGGTGGTGGCTTTGTGGCTGACAGAGAGTGCCTCTATCCCTCACGCAGCGCTACCCGCACCTGCTGTGGGCTGTGGCAACAGCATCGTTTACTGCAAAGTTAGCGACAATCGACCTCCTTGTCGCTTGAAAATACTACATCCGATGTGCAAATTCACAGCTTTTAAATCGTACATTCATAATCGCACATCGTAAGTTGTATCTTTTTTTTGACTTATCAACGCAAACTTATCAATTCAATTAATTATAATTACATACTTATAGTTTGTTATTGCAAATCTAGCGAATTTTGCATAGATAATCGAGTTTCTGTCGAGTATCTATACAAAATCTGATGCACTTCCTCTATTATTCTCTTGCGTTTCGTTTTTTTCGACTTCTATATTAAACAATATTCAACATTCATTTGTTTAAATTAAGTAATCAGAAATTGTTCTGATGCTAAATACTTTAAATGTCGCACAAATGAAAAAAGAACTACTTTTCCTTTGTTTGACCATTTTTCTACAGTCATTAGTTGGTCAAACTGCCATCCCAAATTCGAGTTTCGAAAATTGGGTAATTACACCGAGCGAACGTCCTCAGGGGTACGAACATACCTCCAATATGCAGCAATATTACGACGATGCACCCTTTAATATGTTTAAAACTACCGATGCTTATCACGGACAGTATGCACTTAAGCTTACAACCTTAGGTAAATCGATGGCTTATATTTTAAATACAAACCCCGAGTCGGGCAATCCTGCCACATGGACCAATGGTGTTGCTTTCGACCAAATCCCCACTGGCATTCGTTTGTACTACAAATATAATATTCCTGATGTCGATTCGGCTTTGTTAATTGTCGTTTTTCGGAAAAACAAGCAAACCATTGCTGCAAAATTTGTTCGCTTTGGTGGTGTAAAAACCGAATACACTTTGTTCGATCACAATTTCGAAACGCCTCTGACCGAAACGCCCGATTCGCTCATTTTTGGTGTTGTTTCGAGCGATTTCCGTGATAAAGATGCGATTGCCGATGGCGCAACATTGTACATCGATAGTATTAGTTTTAAAGGTATTGCACAACAGCCCGCATTGCTAAATTTAAGTTTCGAGCAATGGGAACAGTTCAATATGCCAATGTCGCTCGAAGGCTGGCCTGGTGCAAAAGGAAATCCTGGTATTCGTCAATCAACCGATGCTAAAACAGGGAGTTATGCACTAAAACTTGTGAGTTTTATGGGTAAAGAATATGCCGATGACGATGATGTTGGTGTTGATAGGGTTTGGCCTGGATATATTTCAACAGGTTGGTGGGGCGACGATTGTAATTGTCAAGTGGGCGGATTGCCATATACACAAGCTGTTGATACCATTACCTTTTGGTACAAATACATGCCTATGCTCGACGACGAAGCCGAACTTTGGCTCAATTTCCGCAAAAATGCCCATTCTATCTCTCATAGAGCGCACCGATTGCCTGCTACCGAGAATTATACATATGTGTCCTATGCTTTCGACATTGGGCAAGCGCCCGATTCAGTTGTGGTTCAATTCCAGTCGAGCTTGTGGTCGAATACTGCTACTGGCTATGCTGGCTCAACGCTTATTGTTGATGATGTCTATTTTAAATCTGATTTAGTTTCAACCAAAATTGTCGAAGTTAAAAACTCAGATGTCAAATTCGGACCAAATCCTGTTGTCGACAAGCTTTATTTTAATCATGGATCAAAAGTGCATGCTGTTTACAATAGCATTGGCAATGTAGTACGTTTGAAATTAAGCGAAAACGCAGTCGAATTTTCAGCGTTACCAAAGGGAGTTTATTTTGTGGTTTTCGATACTGCTGGACAGCGCACTACGCATCGAATTCTTAAACATTAAGATAATGACAAACACGCTGGTTTCGAATTTTAGCTTGCAAAATATCTAGCAAAAATCCAAAATTGTAAATAAACAGCGTATTCATTCATTTTTTATTCATGCCATATATCAAAAATCAATTTGGTATATGGCATGTTTTTTTTGTTGTTCAGCGGTTCGTGTCAACTTTTCATTATCTTTGAACTCTAAAAAAACTACTATTGATTGTAATGTCATCTGAGAAGGCATTGTGCTTTTTTAAATGTTATATTATATATTTATGGCTCATTATAAAAAAAATAAAGCTCATTTATGGTGATAATTGAGCTATATTTTGTATGTTTGTGAGCTAAAAATACAAATTATGCCAGAAACTAGACAAATAGAGATTCTAAATTTCATTCAGAATAACGCAAATTGTTCTTCGGGAGAAATTCATAAAGAGTTTGCAACTTCGATTAGCTATGCAACAGTTAAACGAATTCTAAGTCAATTACTGACCGAGAAATTCATTATCTCGGAAGGAAAAGGGAAAGGAACAAGATATTTTATTTCACCGACATACAAATTGTTGTATTCGATTGACTTAGACAGCTATTACGAAAAAGAAATTGACGAAAGACAAATTAAGGAAGAGTTCAATTTAGCGGTTTTTGACTTGTTAGGCAAAATAGCAGTTTTTAGTGAATCAGAGCTTAAGAAACTTTCAGATTTACAGCAAAAGTACACAGAGAATGTTTCGCAATTATCAGAATTTGAATACTTGAAAGAACTTGAAAGACTGGCCATTGATTTAAGTTGGAAATCGTCGCAAATTGAAGGAAATACATACTCTCTGCTTGAGACAGAAAGACTGCTAAAGGACAAAGAAACTGCTGCCGGTAAAACGAAAGAAGAAGCAATTATGCTTCTAAATCACAAAGATGCAATTGATTTCATTGTCGAAAACCCGAATTACTTAATCCCATTGAAGATTTCTAAAATAGAAGATATTCATAGCCTTTTGATAAAAGAATTGGCTGTGGACAAAAACCTGAGAAAACGTCGGGTTGGTATTTCAGGAACCAATTATCGACCGCTTGACAATGAATTTCAAATACGAGAAGCTTTGGAATCAGCTTGCAAGTTGGTGAATATGAAAGAAAACGTGTTTGAAAAAGCATTGCTGATTTTGGTGTTGATTTCTTACATTCAGCCATTTATGGACGGCAACAAAAGAACAGCAAGAATTGTAAGTAACGCAATTTTAATGAATTATAAGCATTGTCCTATTTCATTTCGAACTATCGACGCTGTGGATTACAAAAAAGCTATGTTGCTCTTTTACGAACAGAACAATATCTCGCGATTCAAAGAGATATTTATTAATCAGTTTGAATTTGCAGTTAAGACATATTTTTAAAA
>CAZEVV010000019.1:0-23042 GCA_964515675.1 uncultured Paludibacter sp.
GTTCATGTGTATTAATATTGATGTAGCATTAACACTTGCTGCCTCGTCGAACCCTTTCTGAACATAGAGCCATGTCGTACTGCCGATATCTTTCTTAATATCAATCTTATACACTATTTCTTTTGCAGAAATAAAACTTACTTGAAAAATTGTAATTGTTACAAAAATAAAATGTATTAAAATATTTCTCATTTTTTAAAGATTTTTTTTCAAATATACGCATTATTTCAAAATAATCAGTATATTTGTATCGAAAATATGAAAGAAAAATTTTCAAAAGAAATCATTTTAATTGAATTATTCAGTATAGATAGCTGACACTCAAAAACTTGCTTCTTTTCAAATAGTTCTTTTTCTCATTTGTTTTATTTAATTCAGCAAATAGGCTACCGTTTTATGGTTTATTTGTAATTATTCACACACTAAAACATAGGAAGAAATGAAAAACGAAAGTATTGAAAACGAACTGGTAGCTCTGCAAAGCAACATGCGTAATTTTGCATTTTCGCTTACATTAAATCGCGAGGAAGCTGAAGATTTATTGCAAGACACCACTTTAAAGGTTTTGGACAATCAGGGAAAATTTACAAACAATGTAAATTTTAAAGGCTGGGTTTTAACGATTATGAAGAACATCTTCATCAACAACTATCGTAAGATTGTGCGCAATCAAACGGTGGTCGACAAAACTGAAGATCTCTATCATTTGAATCTGCCACAAAATTCAGGTTTCGATTCGCCGGAAGGGTCGTATGCTGTAGGTGAAATTACCAATAGTATCGAATCGTTTGCCGATGAGTATCGTATTCCTTTCTCGATGCACATTCAAGGATTTAAGTACGAGGAAATTGCTCAAACGATGGATCTGCCAATTGGAACAGTAAAGAGTAGAATTTTTTTGGCGCGCAAACGCTTGCAAGAACAATTGAAAGACTACAGATATTAAAAAAAAAACGCAACTCAATCGGGTTGCGTTTTTTTTTATAACTTCTCAGCCGAACTGGTTTATTTGGCTAGTTATCATTCTTTGTTATTGGCATATCCCGCCGAGTACAAATAACGTTTAATACTTTTCTTGGGTGTTTTCTCGAATTCGTGTGGGAAAAGTTGGATTTTCGAAACCGATTCGTAACTGGCAACCATGGCATTAAGGGCTTTGCGATTTTCTTCCATTAGTTCGGCCAACTTGTTTTGATCAACTTGTTCTGCATCAATGGCTTCGTAGTCGGGGCAAACCAATGCAATGAGCTTCGAGTTGCTCTCAATTACCAAACTTTCCATTACGTAGGGCATGTTGTTGAGGCGCGCTTCAATTTCTTCGGGGAAAATATTTTGTCCACTTGCACCTAAAATCATGGTTTTGTTGCGTCCACGAATAAATATATTGCCATCTTTGTCAATGGTGCCTAAGTCGCCAGTGTGTAGCCAACCTTCGTTGTCGAGAATCGCGGCAGTTGCTTCGGGGTTTTTGTAGTAACCCGACATAAGATTCTCGCCACGAACGCAAATTTCGCCAACACCAGTGTCGGGTGCTGCATCGATTATTTTTGCCTCCATAATGTCGAGCAATTTACCGGCCGATTTTGGTATAAATTCGTTTTTGTTCGAATAACTAATCAATGGCGCACACTCTGTCATGCCATAGCCTATGGTGAATGGGAATTTTATTTTGTGAAAAAACTCTTCCACTTCGGCATTCATTGGTGCACCACCAACAACAATTTCCGAAAATTCGCCCCCAAAGGCATCAACTAGTTTTTTGCGAATTTGAGCCAATATTTTTTGGTCGAGAAATGGTATGCTAAGCACCCAACGCATCGATGGCTTGGCGAGCATGGGCTGTATTTGCTTTTTGTATATTTTTTCGATAATTAGTGGAACGCAAAATATCACACTTGGTTTTACTTCGGCAAAAGCTTTTAAAAGAATTTTGGGCGATGGTGTTTTACCAATAAAATAGATATGACTGCCGGCACAAACGGGTGTCAGAAAATCGAATGCACAACCATAAGCATGAGCCAATGGCAAAAACGAAACAATGCGGTAACCTGGGCCTACCAATTTGGTGCGAAAACCAAATGTTATGTTACCTGCCAAAGCATTACCACTCGTCATTACACCTTTGCTAAAGCCCGTGGTGCCCGAGGTGTAATTGATCGAAACTACTTCGTGGTTGGGTTTGTCGATGTAGCGCACCAAATCGCGATAAAAGCCGTTAGGATATTTTGCATGAAATAAACTGTTGATATAATCGGGCTGCAAGTATTTTATTACCAATAATTCGTGCACATCGCCTTCTTTAGCATCTTCGGGTTTTTCATCCTTATTGAGCAATGCAATGCAATTAAAATTTGTGAGCGAAAAAACAGCTTTAATATTGGTAAGTTTTTCTTCTTCGAGATTTTCCCAAATGTTGTCGCCAGTAAAAAGCAATTTCGACTCGGAGTGATTGGTGATATGATGTACATCGTTGGGATTAAAATCCTGTAATATTGGCACAACCACAGCACCATAGGTTACTGTAGCCAAGTAGGTGATGGCCCAATTGGCGTTGTTGCGGCCTATGAGCGCTACTTTGTCGTTTACTTGCAACTGACATTGCTCGAACAAAATATGCAACTTGGCTATGCGTTTGGCAACATCGGCATAGGTCAATGTTGTTTCTTCACCATAATTGCTAAATGCAGGAAGGTCCCAATTTAAACGGAACGAATCTTCGAAAAGGCGAATAAAGTTTTCTTGTATCATGCTATGATTTTTAAATATTTTTTAAGCCGACACAAAAATAATAAAAAAACAGATTTTCGACAAAAAACTTTTGTGTTTTAATGCTTGTTGGCATTTGAGCTAAAATCAAATCATATTCATTTTTGTAATTCAAAGCATTTTATATTTATGCCAAACATTTCTAAGTGTTTGGTTTTAATGCTTATGCCAATGGTTGTCCAACTAGCACCATCGCAAAAGTTAGGTGCTTTAATTAGTTTTATGGGAATGTGTTTTTGCTGTATAACTATTTCGCTACTGCAAAAATCGCTTTTACTATTGGCAAATTCATTAATATCTTTGTTGTTCAAAGCCGAAAATAATAAGTTGTGTGCAAACCAGTGCAATCTTGCATAGCCAATCCAGTAGGCATTTTTTGGTGTAAAATAGAGTAGGGCAGAGGCATAGTTTTGTTCGAGCCAACCTTTTGTATGTGGATATTTGCTATAAACTTCGATGTAAATATCGCCATAATCCTTGTTTCTGAATTTTTCCGAAACAAAATATTCTTTATCATTAATAAAAACACTCGCATCAATGTCTTTTTTTTGCATTATCAAATGGTCAGCTGTGTCGTTGCTGTAGCGTACAATTTTGCTAGCGAATAATTGTTTGCGATAAAATTCGTCGGCAATATGCGTCTGGCTTCTTTCATCTTGTAAACTTTGGTCGAAATTGTGTATCATTCGCTTTCGTTTTTATGTTGTTAGATTTAATTTAATATATTGAAAATCAGTATTTTTATTTGTTAAATCAAAATTTTCTTAAGCCTAAGTGTTTTCGCGTGCAATTTATAAATAATTTATCACAAAATGAAGTTTTCAACGATATTTTAATTGCTATCTTAAACTAAACTCCCACTTTTTGGATTTCCTCCTAAGAAACGAGGGCGGGGGGACGAATAATTAAAAATAAAACCTCTGATAGCGCAATTACTATACAGAGGTTTTATTAACAAAAAACACTATTTTTATTATGCTCAATGGCTTAACGAATATTGTTTTGCTGGTTACGATTGGCTCTACGGCGAATTGAGTCTTGTTGTTGTTTTTTGTCATCAACCATTCTTTGTCTGTTCTCCTGCATTTTAGCACGTTCGGCAGCGTAAGTTTCAAATTTTTGGTCGCCCATAATTTTTCTTAACTCTTTGTCGTTTTCGGCCATTCTTTTTTCCATTATTTGCTGACGCTCACTGCGTTGTTGTTCGGCACTGTTGCGCATTTCTTCGCGATGCTTTTGGTTTTCAGCATCTTGCTTTTCGTAAAACTTTGTAAGCTCAGCTTTTTGCTTTTCGTTCAGTTCCAATCTTTGGGCTACACGTGCAGCTCGTTCGGCAGGACTAAGCACTACGCGACGCGATTGTTCGTTACGAAATTGACCTTGACCTTGACCTTGACGATTTTGAGCTTCTAAACTCATGCTCAAGCCTAATACTATGGCTATTGCCAATAAAATATACTTTTTCATTTGTGTGTAATTTTTTTTGTTATCTACAAAAATGTAAATAAGGGTTGATTGTTGTTGTAAATTTTTATTTTTTAGTTCAAACTTAACCGGTATTTGTTTTGCTAAAAAAATCATTTCTGTTGTTATTGACTTTTGTATGTTGCAAAGGTTTAATTTGCAGTGTAATATTTTTTCAAATCATAATTTTATTCTTTAATAATAGCTAGCGCATTGGGTTTTTGTTAAATATTTTTCTAAGCAAAACAATTGTTTCGTGCTTAATGTTAGAGTTATGTGTATATTTTCTTTTTATTCACCTTATAAAATAAAAATCTATGGAAGAAAAATTGATAACATTAAAGTGTTACGACTCAATTTTAAATGCAATGTTTGACAAAGAAATATTGCATACCAATAATATTGAAAGTCTTATTCAGAACGAAAATGCGGTTGAACTTATGCCTATGTTTAGCGAAGTTTATGAAGGTTTGCGTTTGGTAGTTTTCGAAAAAGATTTGGATGCTGCCAACAGTATTTTGGAGCAATACCATGCATCGGTGGATGGCGAATAAATAATTGATTGATAATTGATTAATGTTATTTGCTGATGCCATTCATATGAGGAGCTAAAATGTGATTTTTTTTGACAAAGAAACGTATAATTTAAAACAATAATATAATAATTCAAAAAAAAAGAGATGAATTATCTTGAACAGCTTAAAGGCTACACAAAAGTAGTAGCCGACACAGGTGATTTTGCTTCAATGGTTCAGTATCAGCCCATTGATGGAACAACAAACCCCTCGTTAATATATGCAGCTTCGCAGGATTCGAAGTATAGTGCGCTAATTGACGATGCAGTAGTTTATGCAAAAGCAAAAACTACAGTTAAAAGCGAGCAGTTGAGCTTTGCTATGGATAAATTGGCCGTTAATTTTGGCTGTAAAATTCTCGAAATTGTTCCTGGTCGAGTTTCAACTGAGGTCGATGCTCGTTTGTCGTTCGACACTGAGGCTACAGTTGCCAAAGCGCGCGAAATAATTGCGTTGTACGAAGAGGCTGGTATTTCGCGCGAACGTGTATTGATAAAAGTGGCTTCGACATGGGAAGGAATTCGTGCTTCCGAAATTCTTGAAAAAGAGGGTATACACGGAAACCTAACTTTGTTGTTTTCGTTGGCGCAAGCTGTGCGATGTGCTGAGGCAGGTGTTACACTTATATCACCTTTTGTAGGTCGTATTCTCGATTGGTATAAAAAACAACGCAATGTTAGCGAAATTGCAGCATCCGAAGACCCTGGCGTTTTGTCGGTTACCGAGATTTACAATTACTATAAGAAACATGGTTACAACACCATAGTTATGGGTGCAAGTTTCCGAAATATTGGCGAAATTGTTGAATTGGCCGGCTGCGATGCGCTTACAATAGCACCATCGTTGCTCAACGAGCTCGAAAATACCGAAGGCGAATTGCCATTAAAACTTCGTCCTGAAAATGTGAAAAATATGGATATTCCAAAAATACATATGGACGAAAAAACTTTTCGTTGGATGATGAATGAGGATGCTATGGCTACCGAAAAATTATCCGAAGGAATACGAAAATTTACTGAAGATATTATCAAACTCGAGAACTTTATTTTGTCAAAATTATAATTTCATTTCTCAATATGTATATAAAAATTACCCTCGAACATTCGTTTTTGTTCGAGGGTAGTTTTTTTATTATTGTAAGCAATTATTTTTTCAAATTTCCACTTTCAATCAAATATTCAGCAATTTGAACAGCATTGAGTGCTGCACCTTTTTTAATTTGGTCGCTCACGCACCAAAAAGTGAGTCCGTTGGGGTTGGCCAAGTCCTTACGCAAACGTCCAACGTGCACAGGGTCTTTTCCCGAAAGGAAAAGTGGCATTGGATATTCTTTTTTTGCTGGATTGTCAATCATAACTACGCCTGGCGCTTTTTCGAAAGCTTCGCGCGCTTGCTCAACACTTACGGGCGCTTCGGTTTCAACCCAAACACTTTCGGAGTGCGCACGCAAAGCTGGCACACGCACACACATTGCACTTACTTCAACATCCGAGTGCATAATTTTGCGTGTTTCGTAGTACATTTTCATTTCCTCTTTGGTGTAACCATTTTCGGTGAATACATCAATCTGAGGTATCAGGTTGTATGCCAGTTGATAAGCGAATTTATCGACTGTTGGTGTTTCGCCATTCAATACTTGGCGATATTGCAAGTCGAGCTCGTCCATGGCAGCAGCACCAGCGCCCGAAGCAGCTTGATAAGTGGATACGTGAACGCGTTTGATATGCGATAGGTTTTCGATAGCTTTGAGTGCTACAACCATTTGTATTGTTGTGCAATTGGGATTTGCAATAATGCCACGTGGGCGCACCAATGCATCTTCGGCATTTACTTCGGGCACAACCAATGGTATGTCGTTTTCCATGCGAAATGCCGATGAGTTGTCGATCATTACTGCACCAAACTTTGTAATATCTTCGGCATATTCTTTCGAAATGCTTGCACCTGCTGATGTAAATACTATATCGAAGCCCTTAAAATCGTCGCCATGCTTTAGCTCTTTTACAGTTAACTGCTTACCACAAAATTCGTAAACCGACCCTGCACTTCGCGACGAACCGAACAACACCAACTCAGTAATTGGAAAATTTCGCTCGGCTAGAACGCGCAAAAACTCTTGACCTACGGCACCACTGGCACCTACAATTGCTACATTCATTTTTTTTTAGTTCGTTTGTTTTTAAATTATTTCAAAAAAAATATTGAAAAAATATTGATTTTGCAATTCATTGAATTGAAAAATTGCTTACATTTGCGTTTTTAACTATGCTTTGCGTTCAATACTTTTTTTTGAGCTGCAAAAGTAATTCATTTTTATATAATTAACAAGGAATATGAAACCAAAATGTCTGTTTTTCTTATTATTTGTGACAAATTTATGTCATGCTCAACTGAAAGAAACATTTTCTGATGGAGATTTTCATAAAAATCCAGTTTGGGTGGGCAATGTCGAAAATTTTACTGTAAACAATGCCTTTCAATTACAATCGAAGGCAAGCACTGCGTCGTACTCAGCACTATTTACGGCATCGGAGGCTTTTGCCGATGCTGTTTGGCAAGTGTGGGTAAAAATTACATATCCTACTTCAGCTTCCAATTATGCAGTTATTTACCTTACGTCCGATGTGGTGGATGTGAGTGGCGCTTGCAATGCATATTATGTGCAAATTGGTAATACGAACGATGAAGTGTCGCTTTATTTGCAACAAGGAACAAAAAAAACAAAGATTATTGATGGCATTGATAAACGCACAGATGGTAGTGTGGTTGAAATGCAAATTAAGGTAACGCGCGACGCTTTGGGAAATTTTGCCTTGTACAGCAAATTACCCAACGAGAACGATTTTGTACTCGAAGGAATGACAAAGAATAATACAATTGTAAGAGCACATTATTTTGGCGTTGCTTTTAGTAATAGTTCGACCACCGGAAATGCATATTATTTCGATGATATAAATGTGACCGGAAATGTTGTACCCGATAATGATGCTCCTAGTGTGTTGGGTGTAAATGTGTTGAATGTAAATAAGTTGCAAGTGTTAGCCGACGAGGCAGTTGATATCGAAAAAGCAAAATTTGTTGTTGACAATGGCATTGGTGAGGCAGTTGCGGTGGAGTTGAAAAACAATGCAAAAACAATAGAACTTAGTTTTGCGAATGATTTTAAAACACGATTGGCATACCAACTGAGTATAACCGGTGTAACAGATAGGGCTGGAAATGCACTCGAAAAAGAGATTTATAATTTCGGTATTGCCGAATTGCCCATCGCGCGCGATATTTTAATTAATGAGATAATGTTCGAAAATCACCAAAATTCGGTGGAATATGTCGAGATAATTAATGTGACTGATAAAGTTATTGACCTTTCGAACTATGTTATTACTACACGAAAAACCGACAATACTTTTAATACAGGTGTGCGAATTCCTGATGCAACAATGCTTTTTCCGCAGCAAATTATGGCTTTTGCAAACAACTCAAATGTACTTATACAGCATCACAACTGCCCACCCAATGCCAATATTGTAGAAACTGCCAGCTGGTCGGCACTCAACAACGAGTCGGCGACATTGGTTTTTCTCAATGCCGATCGCAGTTTGGTGCTCGACGAACTTACTTATAGTACAAAGTGGCATCATTCTTCGCTGCATTCGAAAAAAGGTGTTTCGCTTGAACGAATCAATACAATTTTGCCTAGCAATGATTCGAAGTCGTGGCATTCGGCAGGTTTTGCACATAATTACGGAACGCCTGGCTTCGCAAATTCGCAAACTAATGATGCCGCAATCCCCGATATGCTTGAAAATTCGGTTGTAATTGCACCAACTACTTTTTCGCCCGATAACGATGGTATTGATGATTTGTGTTTTATACACTATAAAATGGATAGCAATGGTTATGTAGGCAACATGAAGGTGTTGAACGCACAAGGTGTGATGGTTAAAGAGTTATTAAACAATGTTTTGATTGATGTTGAAGGTGCCGTGCGATGGGATGGTAGCAATGCATTGGGGCAGTTGCAAAATGCAGGTATATATGTGTTGTATTTCGAAGTTTTACTACCCTCAACAGGTTATAAACAGACATTTAAAAAGCCAATTGTACTAACACGACGATAATTTTGAAAAATTAACACGAATTAATCCAAAAATGAGCTATCTTTGCAATCGTTTTGCACTGAAAATCGCTTTTATTGCTGGTTATTAATCAGTGATTTAAAGCTGTTTTAAAGTTGATTGAATGAATTTTTACAAATTCGATTCAAGATACGAGCAAGTTTTTCTGTTTTTTTCAACAGAATTTCAGCGTTTTTTTTGCAAACCGATTTTAGTAGAAATAAATACATTTTTCTTTATATCAATCAATTTTTTAAAATATTTAATGGATAAAGTTAGCTACGCCCTTGGACTCAGCTTGGGCAACAATTTGTTAGGAAGTGGAGTTACAAGTCTTAATTATGCAAAGTTAGCGCAAGGCATACAAGATGTTTTGGAGCAAATTCAACCCGAAATTAGCTTCCAAGAAGCGCAAACAACAATCAACGAGTTTTTTACAGCATTGCAAGCCAAAGTAAGCGAGCAAGTGATTGCACAAGGCGAGGCTTTTTTAGCCGAAAACGCTAAGCGTCCCGAAGTTGTAACACTCGAAAGCGGTTTGCAATACGAAGTTATTACCAAAGGCGAAGGCAATACACCTGCATCGTCTGATACTGTAAAGGTTCATTATCAAGGTTCTCTTATTAGTGGTCAGGTTTTCGATAGTTCGGTACAACGCGGCGAGCCTGCAACATTTGGCGTTACTCAAGTAATTGCTGGATGGGTTGAAGCATTGCAATTGATGCCCGTAGGTTCGAAATGGAAATTGTACATTCCACAACAATTGGCTTATGGCGCACAAGGTGCCGGACAAGCTATTGCACCCTACTCAACATTAATTTTCGAGGTGGAATTGCTCGATATAGTTTAATACAACTATTTTTAATGCAAATAATCTTTCAATTCAAAAAATATACAAATGAAAAAAGTGTTGATTTTGGCTTTGGCATTAACAGCTTTGAATGCTGGTGTTGAAGCAAAAGAGAAAAAACAGAAGAAAAGCAAGAAAGGCGCAAAAATTACAGTTGTCGAAAAATTTCTTGTTAACGATGTCGATTCGATGAGCTATGCTTTAGGTATCAATGTAGGTGCCGATTTTTCGAAAAACTTGCAACAAATACCAGGCGGTAAAGTTAACAAAGATGCCTTAATAAAAGGTTTTGCGCAAGCTTTGAAAGGCGATTCGACATTATTTACAGCCGACTTTGCGAACGAGTTTTTCCGTACATACATTACAGCTGCTCAAGAAGTTGAGGTGGCAAAAAAACGTGCCGAAGGCGAAAAGTTTCTTGCCGAAAATAAAACGAAAGAAGGTGTAAATGTGACCGAAAGTGGTTTGCAGTACATAGTGTTGAAACCTGCTGAAGGCAAAAAACCAACTGCCGAAAGTACCGTTAAAGTACATTACCAAGGCTTTTTGCTCGATGGAACAAAATTCGACAGCTCAGTTGATCGTGGCGAACCCATCGAATTTCCTTTAGGCCAAGTAATAAAAGGATGGACCGAAGGTGTACAGTTGATGTCGGTAGGTGCAAAATACAAATTTTTCGTTCCACAGGATTTGGCTTATGGCGAACAAGGTGCAGGTGGTGTAATACCTCCTTTTGCAACTTTGATTTTTGAAGTTGAATTAATTGATATAATTCACAATAATTAAAAAAACAAACAAATAAATTCCAAATGAAAAAACTTAGAAATTTAGCAATCGTAGCAATCGCTGCTACATTCGTTTTTTCGTCGTGCAACAGCTACAAGGCGAAAGAAGTTAAGTTAAGCAACCTAAATGATAGTATCAACTATACATTAGGCTTGTCGAACGGCGACGGTATTAAAAATTACTACATGCAAAACGATTCGTCGGAAAATTCAATAAAAGTATTTATTGAAGCTCTCGACAAAGCATTTAAAAGCGAGAAAAAAGACGACAACTACAACTTAGGAATGCAAATTGGTAGCTCGTTTAAACAACAAAAAACGCAAGGTCTTATGGGCGATAGCACTTTGAAGTTTAACGAAAAACTCGTACGTCAAGGTATGTTGAATGCAATGAAAGGTTTTAAAGGTGGAATGACACCTGAAGAAGCTGACGAATACATTCGCAAAGTAATGATGGAAATCCAGAATAAAAAAATGGGTGCAGCTCCTGAAATGAATATCGAAGAAGAAATGGACAGCACTGAATCTGCTAATTAATAGTTGTAACATTAAAAAAAGAAATTAGAAAATGAAAAAGCAAAATATAATTTTAGCAGTTGCTGCTATTTTCGTTCTTAGCTCGTGCAATAGCAACAAAACTCAAATGCCCGAACTAAAAACTCAATTGGACAGTTTGAACTACGCTTTTGGTTTGGCCAATGGCAATGGTATCAAACAATATTACATGCAAGGCGATACTACCGAAGCGGCTGTTGAGTCGTTGTTGAAAGGTTTCGACGAAGCAATGAAAGGTAGCGCAAAAGAAGAAAATGCCGAAATGCGCGACTTAGGTACACGTATTGGTACTGCACTTAAAGAGCAAAGCGAATCGGGTTTATTGGGCGACTCAACATTAAAAGTGAATATCGATCTTATCAAACAAGGTTTGATCAATGGTATGTTGAAATCGGATATTCAAATGAAACCTGAAGAAGCGCAAATGTTTTTGAATACTGCAATGCAAAGAATTCAAGAAAAAGCTGCTGAGCAACAATTTGGAAGCAACAGATCGGCTGGTGAATTGTTTTTGGCCGAAAACGCTAAAAAAGAAGGCGTTGTTGTAACTGAAAGTGGTTTGCAATACGAAGTTATCAAAAAAGGTACAGGTGCAACACCAAAAGATGGCGACAATGTAAAAGTACATTACCATGGTACATTGATCGACGGAACTGTTTTTGATAGTTCGGTAAATAGAAATGAGCCAATTGTATTGAATGTTAATGGAGTAATTCCTGGTTGGACTGAAGCATTGAAATTGATGCAAGTGGGTGCAAAATATAAATTGTTTATCCCTTATCAATTGGCTTACGGACAAGCTGATCAAGGTGCAATCAAACCATATTCGGCTTTGATTTTCGAAGTTGAATTGTTGAGCATCGAAAAATAATGGTTTAGCATTATTTACAGTAATACAAAAACAGGTCGAGGGCGCAAGTTCTCGACCTGTTTTGCTATATAATAGAAGCATTTTTAAGCATATTTCTATAATAAATAGTAAATACTAGCAGCTTGTGTCGAAAAAATTTTACAATATGAATAGTTTTGATTAATTTTGTTGCCGAAATGATAATTTAGTCAATATACATATGGAAAAAATTGATCAATTAGATCGTAAAATTTTACGCATCATCACACAAAACGCACGCATGCCATTCAAAGATGTGGCCGAAGAATGCGGTGTTTCGCGTGCAGCAATACATCAGCGTGTACAACGCATGATCGACCTGAACGTAATTACAGGTTCGGGTTATTTTGTAAACCCAAAATCGTTGGGCTATCAAATGTGCGTTTACATTGGCATAACGCTCGAAAAAGGTTCGATGTACAAAGATGTTGTAAACGAATTGGAAAAAATTCCCGAAATCGTGGAGTCGCAATATACATTGGGGTCGTATACAATACTTATTAAGTTGTATGCCCGCAACGACGAGCATTTGATGGATTTGTTGAATGCAAAAATACAAGAGATTAACGGAGTAGCAACCACCGAAACGCTTACTTCGCTCGACCAACGTATTAAACGTTCGGTGCCAATTGAATAAAAGTATTTATATCATAGGTGAATGATATAGAATTACAAATGAATAGCTGAGGAAATTTTCTTTGGCTATTTATTTTGTTGTCGTTACAACGAATAACGACTAATGTTGAATTCAAATTAATTATTTAAATAATGGAAACAGTTGTTAGTGGCATTCGCCCAACAGGAAATTTACACTTAGGAAATTATTTTGGCGCTTTGCGCAACTTTATACAAATGCAAAACGAGCATAATTGCTATTTTTTTATAGCCGATTATCACTCGCTTACTACGCACCCTACGCCACAGGATTTAAGTGGTAATGTACGTCAGATTTTAGTTGAATACCTAGCCGCTGGTCTCGACCCCGAAAAATCGACACTTTACATACAATCAGATGTGCCCGAAGTTGCCGAATTGTACTTGTTTCTTAATATGAATGCTTATATTGGTGAGTTGGAGCGTTGTACTTCGTTTAAAGATAAAATTCGTCAGCAACCGCAAAATGTAAATGCTGGTTTGCTAACTTATCCTACGCTTATGGCAGCCGATATTTTGTTGCACAAAGCTTCGAAAGTGCCTGTTGGAAAAGACCAAGAGCAACATCTCGAAATGACACGCACTTTTGGTAATCGGTTTAATCGTATGTATAATGTCGATTATTTTCCTGAGCCACAGGCTTTTAATTTTGGGCAAGCATTGGTGAAAATACCTGGACTCAATGGTAGCGGAAAAATGGGTAAATCGGAAGGCGAAGGCAATGCCATTTATTTTGCCGACGAGCCTGAGGCTATTCGCAAAAAAGTAATGAAAGCAGTTACTGATGGTGGGCCTACAGTTCCAAATCAGGAAAAACCCGAGGTTATTCAAAATATATTTCAGCTCATGAATGTGGTTTCGAGCAAAGAAACATACGACTATTTCGACGAAATGTACAATACATGTCAGATTCGCTATGGCGACATGAAAAAGCAATTGGCTGTTGACATGATAGCATTTACTGAGCCTTTCCGCGAAAAAATTAAAGCCCTACTGAGCGATAGCGCCTATGTGGACAAAGTGGCCGAAATGGGCAAAGAAAAAGCGCGCGAAAGTGCACAACGCACCATACGCGAAGTGCGCGAAATAGTTGGTTTTAAACGACTTTAATTAGCACTTTTCGAAATTTCATTTTAAAAATTAGATAATTATTATATATGGCACTTCAATGTGGTATTGTGGGTTTACCCAATGTTGGTAAATCTACGCTTTTCAATTGTTTGTCGAATGCAAAGGCGCAATCGGCTAACTTTCCTTTTTGTACTATCGAACCCAATGTGGGTGTAATTACTGTGCCCGATGAGCGCTTAAATAAGCTGGCCGAATTGGTTAAACCAAAAAACCTTGTGCCCACAACTGTTGAGATTGTGGATATTGCTGGTTTGGTAAAAGGCGCAAGTAAAGGCGAAGGTTTGGGCAATAAGTTTTTGGCCAATATACGCGAAACTGATGCAATTTTGCATGTTTTGCGTTGTTTCGACGACGAAAATATTACGCATGTGGATGGGACGGTAAACCCTGTGCGCGACAAAGAAATTATCGATACCGAATTGCAGCTTAAAGACCTAGAAACTGTTGAAACGCGTATATCGAAAGTGCAAAAACAAGCGCAAACTGGTGGCGACAAGCAGGCTAAAGCTTTGTACGATATTTTGGTACAATACCGCGATGCATTGTTGCAAGGGAAATCGGCACGCACGGTACAGCTCGATCCTTTGGATCGCAAGTTGGTAAAAGACTTGTATTTGCTTACCGATAAGCCTGTGATGTATGTGTGTAATGTTGACGAAGCATCGGCTGTAAGCGGAAATGCTTATGTTGAGGCAGTGCGCGAAGCTGTAAAAGAAGAAAATGCTGAGATATTGATTGTTGCAGCTGCTACCGAAGCTGATATTGCCGAATTGGAAACGTATGACGAACGTCAGATGTTTTTGGAAGAAGTTGGTTTGCAAGAATCGGGTGTTGCTCGTTTGATAAAATCGGCTTATCACTTGCTTAATTTACAAACATATTTTACGGCTGGTGTACAAGAGGTGCGTGCATGGACATTTGAAAAGGGCTGGAAAGCACCGCAATGTGCAGGTGTGATACATACCGATTTTGAAAAGGGTTTTATTCGCGCCGAAGTAATTAAATTTGCCGATTACACAACTTTAGGCTCTGAGGCTGCGTGTAAAGAAGCCGGGAAAATGTCGGTGGAAGGAAAAGAATATATTGTGCAGGATGGCGATATTATGCATTTCCGTTTCAATGTGTAGAGCTGAAATAATTTTAATTTCGAACTGAAATTTCAATTTCTGATAATTCATGATAAAGTGCTTTCCTCGCCTGCGCGGATTTGCAATCCGTGCCATTAAATCGTAGCACGGATTGCAAATCCGCGCTAGCGGCAGTTGTCATTCCGATTGAGAAAACAAGCGTAGCGAAGTTTTCGATATGAGCCTGCCTGCTGCAGGCAGGGAATCTCAATTGTTGATACATTTCAAATTACGATAGTCATAGAAGTCTGAATTTAGCGATTTAATATTTACAGTAATTTTGTTAGAGTAACGTTTTTCTTACGCTGTTATTATAGCAAAAACGGCAAATGAAATGCTTTTTGAGTGGTTGGGAGTTTGGTTATTTTTTGAGTACATATAAGTTTTTTTGTCGTCAAATAATTAATTACTTTTGTTATATAATAATTCGATCATACAAATTTTTCAATATAATTATAATGAATAAAAAAATCATTTTTAAATTTTTGCTAGTAGCATTTTTAGTGTTGCCAGCCATTTCGTTTGCTCAATATCCGCGTGTGCCCAAAGCGCAGCAAGATAGTGCCGATCGAATTTTAGATGCTGAGAAACAAAGTTCGTTCGAAGCTTTTCAGCGTGCAAAACAAATAATGAAAGACGAAGCCGTAAAAGGTCGACCTTACATTCCGTGGGCATCGCGTCCAACCGATTTGCCACAAGCCAAAATACCTGCTTTTCCGGGTGCCGAGGGTGGCGGTAAGTTTACATTTGGTGGTCGTGGCGGTCGCGTATTTGTGGTTACTAGTTTGGCCGACCGTGGACCAGGTACTTTGCGCGAGGCTTGCGAGGCAGGTGGTGCGCGTATTGTTGTTTTTAATGTTGCGGGAATTATTCACCTCAAAACGCCCATTATTGTAAATGCTCCTTACATTACTATTGCCGGACAAACAGCTCCTGGTGATGGCGTAGTGGTTGCAGGCGAATCGTTTTGGGTAAATACGCACGATGTTGTGGTACGTCACATGCGCTTCCGTCGTGGAGCTACTGATGTTACGCGCCGCGACGATGCTTTTGGTGGTAATCCTATTGGCAATATCATTATCGACCACTGCTCTACAAGTTGGGGTTTGGACGAAAACATCTCGTTCTACCGTCATATGTTCAACCCTGGCGATGGTTCGAAGGATTTGAAACTTGGAACAGTGAATGTTACCATACAAAATACAATTTCGTCGCAAGCGCTCGACACCTATAACCACGCATTTGGAAGCACTTTGGGTGGCGAAAACTGTACTTTTATGCGCAACCTTTGGGCCAACAATGCGGGTCGCAACCCATCAATTGGCTGGAATGGTGTTTTCAACTTCGTAAACAATGTTATTTATAACTGGGTGCATCGCTCGGTGGATGGCGGCGATTATACTGCATTGTACAATATTATTAATAATTACTACAAACCAGGACCATTAACACCTACCGACCAACCTGTGGGTCATCGAATACTCAAACCCGAATCGGGACGCAGCCGATTGAGCTATCGTACTTATGGTCGTGTGTATGCCGATGGTAACATTATGGAAGGCAACGAAGCTGTAACCAAAGACAACTGGAATGGTGGTATTCAGGTAGAAAATTTGGCCAATGCAGGCATTCACACCGACTCGATGCGTTGGCGCGAGCCACACCAAATGCCTGTGTTCCCTATTATGACAGCTCAAAAAGCCTACGACTGGGTGCTCGACAATGTGGGTGCAAACATACCTAAGCGCGATATTGTTGACCAACGTGTTGTTGAGCAAGTGCGAACAGGAAAGGTATATTACGATCCTGCTGCCGATAAAATCGACTTCTATCAATTTGAGCACCGTCGTTTGCCAAAAGATTCATACAAATATGGTATCATTACCGACATTCG
The DNA here is from genome assembly GCA_964515675.1 of uncultured Paludibacter sp. Classification (GTDB taxonomy): domain Bacteria; phylum Bacteroidota; class Bacteroidia; order Bacteroidales; family Paludibacteraceae; genus Paludibacter. The sequence continues at coordinate 16,809 of CAZEVV010000019.1, forward strand.
TCAAGTGGGTGGTTTCCCCGAGTACAAAGGCGAGCCCTATCTCGATAGCGATGGCGATGGTATGCCCGATGCTTGGGAAAAGAAATATGGACTCAATCCGTTCGATCCATCGGATGCTGTAAAAGATATGAATGGCGACGGCTACACAAATATCGAAAAATACATCAATGGCATTAATCCACGTCGTAAAGTTGATTGGACAAACCCCAAAAACAATCACGACACATTGGCCAAAAAGGGAAAGTTGATGTAGAAATAATGCAAGAATGTAAACAAATAATTTGCAATTAAATGAAAGGCTTTAGCCAAATATTATTGAATGTTTGACTAAAGCCTTTATTGTAAACAGGTCATTTGATTGACGCCAAATGTAAGTATTAAAACAACACGAAAACACAACAACAAAATTTTTCAATAATGAAACAATTGGTTCTATCGCTCATTATTTTACTTTGTGTGTCGCAAAGCAATGTAGCACAAAAGCAACAAAAACCTTGGGAAAACGGACGATTGGTGGTGAGCAGCGAAGGTCGTTACTTAAAGCACGAAAACGGAACACCTTTTTTCTGGCTTGGCGAAACAGCATGGCTACTGCCACAGCGCACCACACGCGACGAGGTTGATTTTTACTTAGCCGAAGTTGCACGCAAAGGCTACAATGTGGTGCAAATACAAACGCTCAACACGGTGCCATCGTGGACAGTTTATGGGCAGCCCTCGATGCACGATGGTTTTAATTTCAAAAACATCAACAAAAAAGATGTTTATGGCTACTGGGATCACATGGATTATATTGTGAAAACGGCCGAGCGACGTGGCATTTACATTGCTATGGTGTGTATTTGGGGAACGCCAGTTGCCGAGGGAAAAATGAATGTTAAAGAAGCCCAAGCCTATGGTAAATTTCTGGCCGAAAGGTACAAGGCATCGCCCAATATTATTTGGTTTATTGGTGGCGACATTCGTGGCGATGTAAAAACCGATGTGTGGCAGGCTTTGGCGCAAAGCATTCGTAGCATCGATAATCAAAATTTAATGAGCTTTCACCCACGCGGCCGCACCATGTCGGGCACATGGTTTCACAACGAAAGTTGGATGGATTTTAATCAATTTCAGAGCGGTCATCGCCGCTATGGGCAACGCAAAGGCGATGGCGACTACCCCATTGAAGAAAATACCGAAGAGGACAATTGGCGTTTCGTGGATCGTAGTTTTGCTTTGCAACCCATTAAGCCTGTAATCGACTCGGAGCCAATATACGAAGACATTCCGCATGGTTTGCACGAAAAACACGAAGCACGCTGGAACGATAATGATGTACGTCGATATGCTTACTGGTCGGTTTTTGCTGGTTCGTTCGGGCATAGCTATGGACACAATTCAATTATGCAGTTTTACAAACCAGGTGTGCAGGGCTCGTTTTTCCCTAACAAATATTGGTACGACTGCATGGAGGAGCCAGGACTTAACCAAATGCAACATCTCAAGCGTCTTATGCTTGCGTTTCCATATTTCGAGCGTGTGCCCGATCAAAGTATTGTTTTGAACAATGGCGAACGCTACGATCGTGCTGTAGCTACACGTGGTACCGACTATCTGTTGGTGTATAACTACAGTGGTCGACCCATGAAAATTGATTTGACAAAAATTAGCGGCGCTCGTAAAAAATGTTGGTGGTTCAATCCACGCAATGCCGCAATCGAATATATTGGCGAATTCGACAACAATGCCGCACAAGCTTTTCAGGCCGATGTAGCTTATATGGCAGGCAACGACCGTGTGCTTATTGCAGTTGATAGTACAAAGGATTATTTGAAAGGACTTAAATTGAACGATTGATAATTTACGATTGATAATTTACGATGTACAATGTACAATGTACGATTTACGATGTACGATGTACGATTTACATACTAACTCAGCATCTCTTTGTTCTTTGCTCTTTGCTCTTTGCTCTTTGCTCTTTGTTCTTTGTTCTGACCGTTGGTTGCAATCCGTGCCATTGAATCGTAGCACGCATTGCAACCAACGGTCGGCGACCAACGGAAGATAAATCCGCGCTAGCGGCGCTTATGTCGACCGATGACGTCTTACTACTGTTGATTGTTACATTTTTTGCCATATAATAATTCAATTATAAAAGCGCTGCTGAGATAATCGGCAGCGCTTTTGTCGTGTTTTTACATATTTGTTTTTACAAATTACTGTTAATTTGTAGCTAATTTTGCTACAAAGCTAAATGTGTTTAATGGCGGCTTTTTTTATTAACTAATCAACTATTTGTTCATGAAAAGAATTTTACTTATTGTAGCGCATATTGCATTTTATGTGCTTTTAAATGCTCAAACCACCTTGCAACCGGGCGATGTGGCCATTGTACAAGTGAACTACACCTACCATTCGTTCGACTTTGTGTGTTTTGTTGATATTGAAGCAGGTACAAAAATTAGGTTTAGCGATTTTGCTTATAGTTCTCAAGCCAACGGTTTTGTAACAACAACTTCCTCTGATGGTATTTATGAGTATACTGCACCTGAAGCTATAGCTGCAGGAACTGTGATACAGTATAAAATTGGCAGTTCTATTAATGCGTCTTTTACTACCATACAAGGTAGTAATCTTAGTTTTATATCGCGCAAAACCGACGGCGTAACTATCACTTTAGAGGGTGAAAACATTATTGTTTATCAGGAAAATGCAGGTCAGCGAACCTATCTTTTTGCAATGGGGTGGATGCGTAAGGATAATTTTTCGGTCAACACAAGTAATAACAGGGCTAAAGCAGCAGATATTCCCTCAGGCTTATCAAAAGTTGACAACACAGTTATTCAACTCGACTCAATAGTTTGGGGTCAAAATGCTACACTTCAACGCAATTTTAGGTATAACAAAGCCAATGGCTTTACGGGTACAGCTTTTATGTTGCGACGTAACTTGGCAATTACAGCCAATTACAATACCTTTAGTGGAGCATACAACAACGACCCCGTATCGAATTTTAATGTGTCGCCAACCGACAATGTTGCGCCCGTTCTGCTGAGCACTTTGCCTGTGATGAATGCCAATGATGCGTCGAAAATGAGCGATATTGTTTTAAATTTCGACAAAGATGTATTGGCTGTACCTTCAAAAATCATTGTTCTGCGCAACCTTAGTAATGGGTCAACTTCTTATTACGATGCCCAAAATATTTCATGTAATTTTAAATCGGCATCGTTTTCGCCTGTCAACGATTTAAATTACGAAACCAGTTACCGCGTCGAAATTCCTGCTGGTATGTTTGTTAGCCATAGCAATGTGTCGTGGCCGAGTCAAGCTATGAGCTACGAATTTACTACAGCTCCCAAACGAAGTGTTGTGAAAATCGACTTTTTAAATGACGAAAAAGAGGAGCTTACTTGGGTAAAGCAGGATTCAACGGTTAATGACTACAGCATAGTATATCATGGTTATTATGATTTTAAAGTTAAAGGAATCCCTATGCGTTGGAAAACCAATTTAGTTTTCGACAATGAAATTGGTATGCAACCAACCCCAAAAACAGGTCCAGTAAATTTAATTGCCGACGCAAGCCTCAGTGTTAATACTTCGGGAATACCAAATTCTATAACGCATGTGCGCTCGCAAGTTTATCAAAATTGTATTGAAATGCAAACCAAAATGTACAGTGGTTCGCGACCTATTGTTCAACTTTCGATAGATGGGTGTACACCCGAAGAGGACTGGCTTTACCGTGAAAATGCAATTAACGATGGTTGGGGTGGCGAATATTATCCACAATATATTTATAACAACATGTCAAACGCATCAGGATTAAAAGTCGATTCGTTGACATATATAAATTCCGAAGGTTATGTGCTTCAAATTGAGTTGGAGATTGTCGATTTGTCGGCTCCCGCGACCACATTAAGCGGCGAACGCAAAATTTGCCGTGGCGACTCGGTATTGTTAGATGCTGGATTTCATTTTGGTGCCGAATATTTGTGGAATACCAATGCTGCAACACAAAAAGTATGGGTAAAACAACCTGGCGAATACAGTGTTACGGTAAAAAATACCTTAGGTCAATCCTCGGGCAGTGTTAATGTTATGGTGCTCGAACCTATCATAAAAATGCTCCCCGATACCATTTATGCTTGTCCGGGCGATACTGTGACATTGGTTGCTGGCAACGAAGGCAATGGTTATTTCTGGGGAGTGCGATATCCGTATGATACACCAATTCGCAAAGTCACTGAGTCGGGGCTTTATCCTGTAATTATTTCAAATGGTGCATGTTTGCGTCACGACTCGGTGCGCGTTATTTATCGCAAAGGAGCTAAACTCGATGCGTTTTTTATGCAAGGCGGGATGGCCGGTTACGAAGATGTAGAAGCGCAACTTTACAAACGTAACAACGAAGGGAAATTCGACCTTTTTGCTGTTAAAAACATGCCTCAATTTGTGTCGTTCGACTCATTGCCTGCTGGAGCTTATGCGCTAAAAGCCCATTTTGTGCAGTATACGCATGCAGGTCCTAATCCATTTCATTCAACATATCACAATGGTAAGATAAAGTGGAGCGATGTTGTTCCGTTTAATTTAACCTGCGAAAGCGATACTGCATTAAACTTTTTATTGGCATGGCGCGACAACGATTTTGAGTTTAATGGCAATGGTGTGATTAGTGGCAAAGTGGCTGTTGTAAATAGCGGCGAGGGAAATATAAATATGCGAATGAAAGTACGTAGCAATTCGAGCTGCAATACACAAGTGCTTTTGTGCGATGAGCATGCTAATGTTTTGGCCACACAATGTCCCGACGCAAATGGTAATTTTGCTTTCAGCAATTTGCCACATGGCAATTACAGCATCGTAATCGAACGTACAGGTTTTGAGCAAACAATAGCATTTAATGCTACTATCGATGCGCAAAACACAACGGTAAATAATGCTAATTTTGTAATCGATGAAGTAAATCAGAATATTTCGCAAGGTGTAGTTTCGGGCAATAGCTTTATCAATGCAATGGATTTGCGATTGAGCATTAGTCCAAACCCAGCAGTTGGTGGCATTGCAAAAATTCGCTTCGAGGCAACAGTTGCCGAAAATTATCGGTTTAGGCTGATGACTATAAATGGTCAAATGTTGCTAAGTAAACAGATAAGTGCCGCGTTGGGTAGCAATGAGATTGTGCTCAATCAAATACTTAAGCCAGGTGTTTATATTATTCGTTTCGACTCGAACAGCCATCAAGGTATGGCAAAACTAATTGTTGAATAGTTTTGCTTCTGCTCACAGCAACTATTTTTCATTCATTACCCATGGTGTTTTCGTTAACAATAGCTTTGTTCATGCGAGCAAGGCTATTGTTGTTATTTGGCCTTGTTTAGGTACTTAGGGGCTGCTAAAAAACTCAAAAAAATAATTTATCAAAAATAAAAATTTGACCAAGACGATGAAATGTGATTTAATAGGACGCGGATAAAACGGACTGGGCAGATTTTAAAAACGGATAAGAAATTTACTTCGTAAATTGATTTGAGGTGCAACTATCTGAAAATCATCGCGCCAAAGGCGAGGTTAAAATCCGTAATAATGCTTGCCAGCAGTAGGTAGATCCGCCAATTCAGTTTAATTCGATTTGTCTGGACGTCGAAATACTCCGTCCGCGTTTCTACTCCGCTAGCGCGGATTTGCAATCCGTGCTACGATTTAACACCCCTGATTGCAAATCCGCGCCAGTGGGTGAATCAATCAAAATCTTTTAATAAAATTAATTTTGAATTGGCTAAGAACATAAATTCCATGCAAGGATTTTGACTAAACTTCCAATAAAACTGTGCAACTTGAATCTATTTTCAAGGGCTTAATATTCTATATTTTAAATCCTTAGGTATTTTTCAGCAGCCCTAAGTAATCCTGCTTCCGATTTAAAGTGGTCAAATTCGACCACTTTAAAGTTTGGATTGTGAACAATTTCCCAAGTTCCCAGAAATTCAAGTGTATATCTGTTTCGCAACCAATTCTTTATAATATCTGCGGCGCGACTTTCGCTTACTTTCGCATTTGCCATATCAGTTAGCGATATATAATCACGCTCGCCAAAAGTTACAATAGTAATATCAGTTTTTTGTACTGTTATTTTTGCCAAAGAAATTTATTAATAGTATATGTTATTGTATTTCGGTCACATAGCAAGATTTGAACAATCTCTGGCATATTTAGTAAATTATATCGAATAGTGTATATATC
>CAZEVV010000020.1:0-22386 GCA_964515675.1 uncultured Paludibacter sp.
CATAAATCACCCACAATGCCTGCAACAAATTGTTTCCCACAAAACCGTGTATGCCTTTTATAAGTATGTTCATTTTTGTTTAGTAAAAAAAAAAGGAAGTCAAACCAAGTGGTCAAATTAATGACTTTATTAATGCTTCATATCTTTTAGTTATTATATATTTCGAATAATTTTCTGTTATTATACTATAACCATTTTCACCCATCTCACAAAGCTCATTTTTATCAGTTTTTTCTAAAAACTCAACAATTCTATTAACTCTACTCTTTGATTTTGAATCAGATGCTATTAAAGCACATTTAGTTTTTGATAAAAAATTTACAATTGGTGTATTTTCACCTGAACTAATAATTAAAGGCTTAGCACATGCCATAACGGTGTAAACTTTAGATGGGAAACCATGTGATTCAACATGCGTTGACATAAAAATAAACTGTAAATCAGAAATAGCCAACAAATGAGGCATCGACTCTCTTTTTTGGTATGAAAACAAATACACATTTTTCAATCCTCTAACTTTAGTTGAATTGGCCAAATCAATTTTCGCAACACCTTCACCTATTATCAAAAAGACTATTTTCAAATGCTGTGAAGCTTCTGCTACTTTCAACAACATATCCCAGTCTTGAGCATGGCCAATATTTCCAGCATAAACAACCTTTAAAACGTCATTGGGTATTTCATCTAAAAAATCATGTAAATCGCTAGTAAAATGAGAATAGATAGGTTTTGAAACCGGAAAATAAAGTTCGGTATCAACAAAATTTGGAATTATCGACAACTTATTAGGCTTACGGAACCTTGGTACAATTGTATTATAAAAGATTTCATCAATCGTACAAACTGCATCAGTATACTGATAGACAAATCGTTCCATTTTTTTAAGTACCGATATTATAAAAGTAGATTTAAGCCCCCCCTCTTCAATTAATAAATCGGGATAAATTTCTTGAACATTATATATTGTTTTTGCAGACTTCAGCTTTGCAACAAAAATATTTAAAACAGCAATTGTCAATGGTGGTGATGGTGAAATCATTACCTTAACTTTACTTTGAAACAAAACAATAAAAAATGAAAGTATATGCCACCATACAAACCCAATCAGTCTTAACAAAGTTGATTTAAATTTCTTTTGAGGAATATGAAAAACATTAATACCTTTAAAATTACTAGTATAGTATAATCCTGCAAAATTCTTGGATAAAGGTTGCTTTAGCATCTCTGACTCTAAAACATTAAAATGTGGAGTTGTTGAAACAACAACAACATCATAACCTTTCGATTTTAATTCTAATGCAATATCGTTGTACAAATATGCAGTCGAGACTCCATCTGGACTAAACGCGATACTATGTATTATTACTTTACTCACTCCAAACAACTCTTTTAATATAATCGGTATAACTAATAATAATACGTACAACTTTGTCGCTCACGTTAGGCATACTGTAATCTGCTACTGGACGGAAATTACGGTCGTCGCCAATTTTCTGTTCTTCTAATTGTACGAGTGCTTGCATTACGCGTTCGGGATTTAGCCCAACCATCATAACACTTGCTTCCTCCATGGCTTCGGGGCGCTCGTGTGCATCGCGTATATTTAATGCACGAAAATTCAGAATAGAGGATTCTTCACTAATAGTACCACTATCCGAAAGAACTGTTTTTGAATTAACTTGCAAAGCAAGGTAGTCGCTTAGTCCCATAGGTTTCATGAGTTTTACGTTTTCGTGAAACTGAATATTGTGCTTCGCTATCATGTTACGTGTACGCGGATGCGTTGACATAATTACAGGATAGTTGTATTTTTCGGCAACATGATTCAAAACCTTTACCAAATTAAAGAAATTCTTTTCTGAAGCAATATTTTCCTCGCGATGGGCCGATACAACAAAGTATTTGGCTTTTTCGAGTCCCAAGTCAGCTAAAATTGAAGATTGCATTACTTTGGGTAAATAGGTGGTTAACACTTCGAACATGGGACTACCAGTTTTTATCACGCGGTCGGGTCGCAAACCTTCGGCCAACAAATATTCACGAGCTATATCACTGTATGTCATATTGATATCCGAAATGTGATCCACTATTTTGCGGTTACTTTCTTCGGGTACACGTTGGTCGAAACATCGATTGCCTGCTTCCATATGAAAAATGGGGATATGTCGTTTTTTTGCAGCAATTGCGCACAAACACGAATTTGTGTCGCCTAGCACTAAAAATGCATCTGGCTGTACAGTTTCAAGCACAGGGTCGATATTAATTAATATCTGCCCAGCAGTTTCGGTGGCATTTTTCCCGGCTGCGTTCAAAAAGAAATCTGGACGACGCAAGCCTAAGTCTTCAAAAAAAACTTCGTTCAATTCATAATCGTAATTTTGGCCTGTATGCACCAAAACATGTTCAATTGCATTGCTAGCATCGAGCTTTTGCAAAACACAAGCCAAGCGAATAATCTCTGGCCTTGTGCCAACAACTGTAAGTACTTTTAGTCTCTTCATATCAATATTATTATCATTAACAAAGCTTTCAAATTTTCATTCTCAAACCCATTAATTCTTTAAATCATTTTAAATCAACAATTAAAATCAATTATCCCAAACGCAACAAACCCTTTTTTTAAACCTTTAAAAAATAGGTATCTGGTTTTTCAGCATCAAACATTTCGTTGCACCACATAAATGTAACCATATCAGCCTGTCCCAAGTTCTCAATATTATGTGTATATCCAACCGGAATATCAACAACTTCTATTTTTTCACCTGTTACATAATATTCAATCACTTCATCGCTATCAATTTTCCGAAAGCGTATAACACCACTCCCACTCACAACACAAAACTTTTCGTTTTTGGTATGATGCCAATGTTGGCCTTTGGTAATGCCTGGTTTTGATATATTTACCGAAAACTGACCACGATCAGCTGTTCTTATAATTTCAGTAAAGCTACCGCGATCATCAACATTCATTTTCAATGGATAACTAAATACATCAGTCGGTAAATATGATAAATATGTTGAATAGAGCTTTTTAGTAAACCCATCAGCCATATTGGGCACCGACAAATCATTTCGCGTGGCTTTAAATGAATAAATCAAGTCAACTATTTCGCCCAATTTTATAGTATAAAACACTGGAACTTCGCAAAAATCATCTTTCCGCGTTTCATTTCCCAACATAGCACGAATAAGCTCCGACACTACATCATCAATATAAACCAAGTTCATCACAACTGTAGGGTCGTTAACTAGTATGGGGACATTGTTGGCAATATTATTGCAAAATGTAGCCACAGCACTGTTGTAATTAGGCCTACACCATTTGCCAAAAACATTAGGAAAACGATATATCAAAACTTTGGCATTTGCTTCCTTTGCATATTCAAACAACAAGTCCTCACCAGCTTTTTTCGACAAACCATAAGGATTATTCAATGCAGCTTGTGTCGACGAAGAAATCATTACGGGACAATTGTTTTGGTACTTTTTTAAAGTATCGAGCAAAATTGTTGTAAAACCAAAATTCCCTTCCATAAAATCCTCTGGTTTCTCAGGTCGATTTACGCCTGCCAAATGAAAAACAAAGTCAGCTTTATGGCAATAAGCATCCAAATCAGCCAAACTACTATCCACATCATAAGCAAAAATCTCTAAATCTTGCACGATAGGATATACCTTTGTTTTAGCATCACGAATGTTAATCAATTCGGCTATTAAGTTTTTAGCAATAAAACCATTTGCGCCAGTTACAAGTATATTCATATCAATCTTTTTATTCTCTGTTCGATATAATATCCAATTTAAACAAAAGTTGCTTCATTCCCTCCACATCAAGTTGAGCCGTGTTGTGCGAATGATAATCGTCGATACTTGCAATTTCCTCCTGACCTTGAACAAAATATTTGTCGTAATTGAGGTCTCTGTTATCGGCCGGAATGCGATAATACTCACCCATATCAATGGCTTTTGCCATTTCTTCGCGTGTAACCAATGTTTCGTAAAGCTTTTCGCCATGTCTAGTTCCAATGGTTTTTATTTCAGCACCTAACTGAAAAATTTCTGTCAGTGCTTGTGCAAGTACATTCAAAGTAGCAGCAGGAGCCTTTTGCACAAACAAATCGCCATTATTTCCATTCTCGAACGCGTATAACACCAAATCAACAGCATCCTCCAATGTCATCATAAATCTTGTCATGTTGGGGTCGGTTATGGTTATATCTTTCCCTGCTTTCATTTGGTCAATCCAAAGCGGAATAACCGAACCTCTGCTTGCCATAACATTTCCGTAACGTGTGCAGCATATTACTGTAGCAGCATCATCGCCCAACGAGCGTGCTTTTGCTACAGCCACTTTCTCCATCATTGCTTTGCTAATTCCCATAGCATTAATTGGATATGCAGCCTTATCGGTACTCAGTACAATAACACGTTTCACACCATATTGCTCAGCCGAGTCGAGCACGTTTTGTGTACCAATCACATTGGTATTCACCGCCTCCATAGGAAAAAACTCGCATGATGGTACCTGCTTCAAAGCAGCAGCGTGAAAAATATAATCCACACCACGCATAGCATTATCCACCGAACGTTTATTGCGCACATCGCCAATATAAAATTTCACTTTCGGATTTTGAAGTGCGTGCCGCATATCATCCTGTTTTTTTTCGTCGCGACTAAAAATTCGTATTTCTTTGATATCAGTATCAAGAAAACGTTTAAGTACAGCATTGCCAAACGAACCTGTGCCGCCAGTAATAAGAAGAGTTTTATTTTTGAACATATAGTATTATTTATTTAACTCCATTTACTCAGGAAATACTTATTAATCAAGCTAATTTTATCAACTAAAGTAGGATAATTAATCAACACTGCCCTAAATTTACCTTTAAAAACAAATAAACTACCAGCAGCAACTCCAACAATACCAAACTCCGAAATTACTTTACCCACATCATCAAGAGTTCCTGCACCACCCATAAAAGTTACTGGGATAGAAACCACCTCTCTTACTTTTCTTAGTAAGTCAAAATCATAACCCTTCATCACACCATCTTGATCGATTGAGTTTACGACAATCTCTCCCACACCTGCTTTTTCAAGTTGTTTTGCTAATTCAACAACATCTAAACCTGTAGATTTTTTAGCATTGTGAATATAAACTTCATATTTGGAATTAAACAATTTCTTTTTAGCATCAATCACCACCACAACACTTTGACTTCCAACACGTTTTACTAGCTCAGGAATAATTTCAGGTTTTTCAATAGCTAGTGAACTTACCGCAATTTTTTCAACACCTAGACTAAATATTTTTTGTGCCTGCTCTATCGTTTTTATTCCACCACCATAACAAAGTGGCATTCTACACTCTGCAGCCAAATTATTAATCATCTCATAATCTGGGTCTTTACGCAAAACACTTGCATCAATATCCAAAACAATGAGTTCATCAACCTCCTTTTCGTTGAATATTTTTACAGCATTTATTGGATCACCTACATACTTTGCATCGGAGAACTTTGTAGTTTTAACCAAACCTTTTTTATGCACTAGTAAACAGGGTATTATTCTTGGATATAACATATATTACAGTTTTGAGAAATTTTCGAGTAAACACACTCCGTTATTATGGCTCTTTTCAGGATGAAACTGAATACCATAAATATTTTTATGATTAATAGCACATGTATATTTAACACCATAATCAGCAATGGCTAATATGTCTTCATTATCATCACATTCAAAATAATATGAATGTAAAAAATAAAAACGAGATGAATTATCAAGGCCATCAAACAGTTTGGTACTTTTCTGTATTTCAATATTATTCCATCCCATATGGGGTAGTTTGGTCTTGAAGTCAATCTTACTCTCATCAAACAACTTTACTTTTCCTTTTATCCAACCAAGCCCCGGCAATATACCTTCTTCGCTTGTGCTAGCCATCATTTGCATACCAACACATATGCCAATTATGGGTGTATTATCCTCGAGTACCTTTTGCTCAATGGCAGGTCTAAAGCCTGAATCATTCAATAATGTCATTGCATAATCGAACGATCCAACCCCTGGCAGTATAAGTTTACTTGATGATAATATATCAGCTGCATTGCGTGCAACATTTACCTTAATGTTCAGCCTCGAATAAACATTTTCAAAAGCCTTTATATTGCCTAAACCATAATCAATAATTGTTATCATTTCTGACGTTTTTTTACTTTTTCAAGTCCTAAAACATTCATTGCCTTAGCACCAAACTTAAATATACTTTCCTGATTTTTATAATCCCAATAATACATTTTTGGCATATCGAAATACTTTTGTAATTCATCTACTGAGATTCCAAGTTTTGTTGCCATATAATCAAATTCGTTTTTTATTGACTCAGGAGCAATTGGCGGATTTTCAAGTATCACAAGTGCCTCTTCTCGCGAAAGCTGACCAGTTAAAATTAAACTCGACAACTGCACTCTACGTGGGTCAAATCCAAACCTCTCAGGCAACCAATAACCTTCAAAGAAACGAGTAAACCTCGATTCGAAATGTTTTTGTGGATAAGGTTTCCAACCATATTCTTTCTCAAGTAACTGTAAAGCGTCTGATTTCACAAAAGGCATATAATTCAATGGTTTTACAACATTTACACCTTTTATATATTTCAAATATATCTTATGTCTGAAAACTGAACTAAAAGGATATGTTTCCATTTTCGACGTTCCAAACTTTTTTCTAATATCATTTATCTGAAACATATCTGTTCCATAATAATAATACTTCATGGGATATTGAACACATTCTGTAGCAAAATTACCTCCATTCAAAATATATTTAATTTTATGTTTTTCGGCAAAATAATAAAGCGTCGCAATAAATGCATGATCTTGAGGAATATCTATATGAGGTACGCCTGATTTAAAGAATGCCAACTGAAAATCTTTCATTTCTTCCCAGTTTATTACCTCTGTATACAAATCCACACCTAATTTATCAATCATTACGTTGATATTGTGTACTGCCAATTCCGAATTCCATCCTCCATCAACATGAAAAACCAAAGGTCGAAGCCCAAATTCCTTTACAGCCAAATGTAGCATATACGAACTATCTACTCCACCACTTATACCTAAAATACAATCAAACTCCTTATTTTTTCCATCTGATTTTATTTTTGCTAACATTTTATTTAACTCAGCTCTCCCATAATCATCTGTATGCCAATTGGGCTTAACTTTGGTCTCGAAATCACGACAGTGATCACACACACCTTCCTCATTAAATTGAATACCGGGATCGGTGCTGTCCATTACACATCTTGTGCAAATATTATAACTAGCCATACTTAATCGTTTAATAATTGATTATACAAATGTAAATATTTTTCGAATGCAAATTTCTTATCAAAGAAATTTTCAGCTCTTTTTCTACAATTCTCAGAATAAAAACCTTTTCCATAGTTTAAAATTTTATCAATCGCATTATTCATGCCAACAACTGAGCCCTTATTAACTACAATTCCTGTTTCTGTTGTTAATGACTCAACACTCCCTCCTGTTTCGTAAGTAACTACAGGTGTTCCACATGCCATTGCCTCAAGATTTGTTGTAGGATAGGTATCTTCCCATGTAGGATTAATAAATACATCGGCTGCTGAATATAATTCAGCCAATGTGTGTATACTTTCAGTTCTCAAAACACCAACTATTCCTTTTGGTAAATCAGCTAATTGTTTTTTATTAAGCCCTACAAGAAGTATTGTACAATCTGAATCTAATATTTCTCTCAATTTAAGAATATCGTTTAAACCTTTTCTTCTTTCCCATATATTAGCAACACCAATTACTAAACTTGTAGTTTTTATTGAATATTTTTCAAAAACGTATTTTTTATTATTATATGGTTTAAATACATTCGTATCTATACCATTATGAATTACAGTTAAGGGATAATCTTTCAAAAAGGATTGCTGTACATTGTTTTTTAACCAATTTGACACACAAACTATATGCATGTTTTCAACATTTGTAAATAATGTTTTTTTCAAATTGTAGTTATTTGTCGAATTATCTTTGAGTAAACTTTTTGGATACTCATTCTTTTGTTCACATTCATAACATTCTGTCTTCCATTTTTGACAACCTACAAAGTCAAAATACGCACAATGCCCAGTAAATGCCCAGCAGTCATGAAAAACCCATACTATTGGAATCTTGATGCCCTTCAAATAATTAAATAAAACCTCCATATTAATAAAATAACCATGGATATGATGCATTTGAATTATATCAGGTTTTATTTCATTTATTTTGTTTATTAGTTTATATGTAGCACTCTTTGATGCTAAACAATGATTATCAAACAGTCTTGTTTGTAAGACATGATAATAAACATCAACGTATGAGCCAATTCTTATTGTTTTAGATTGGCTTGGAAGATTATTCCTTGCATACGTAATATAACTTTGCCAACCATTTTGAATAGCAGTAACTCCAATTTGTTCAGCAATCCGTCCAACAGAACCACTATTTACTTCAATACTTATTTGTAATAATATTTTCATAGTATCCTATTTTTTTAATTCATAAATACAGATTTCTTGAAATCTTGACACCATAACATCTACATTGTATTTATGTCTAGCAATGTTTTGAGCATGTACCCCCATTTCAAGAATCTTCTTCTCATTTTCCAAAAGTCTAAGAATAGCATCGGACAAACTTTTAACATTCCCCTTTTTAAATACATAACCAGTCATATCAATACTGAATGCATCAATTTCAGGGCCATGATGAGAAAAATCATCATGTAATATAATAGGTAGCCCATATCCAAAAGCATGTAATAATGAAAGACCAATAGAAGCTGGGTGAACAAAGAATTTAGATGATAAAAAATATTTAGATATTATTTTCTCATCGTATATCTGACCTAGAAATTGAACATTATTTTCAAGATTCATTGAATTACATAGAGACTTTAGATTTTGTTCTTCATCACCACTTCCAATAATTAACCACAAAATATTCGGAACTTTTTGAATGATATCAGGCAAAGCATGTAAAACAATTTCAAAGTCATTTTTTTTCTCCAATCTTGCACAAGAAATAAATAAAACTCTTTTATCATAACCTTTTTCTATTTTCCATTTATTTAATTCATCAGCAGTAGTACTATTAATAACAGAATCAATTAAAATTTGATCTAGGCCATTATTCATGCCAACTATATGCTGTTTTTTAAACCCTTTCGATCTCAAAAAATCAACCTCAGCATCAGTATAAACAAAAAGTGTCGGGAAAAGCCTCATCCATAACAATCGAATACTTTCAGTAAAAGGATTAGCTCTAAATGAATGTGCCATTGCCCACAAAATTACTTTTTTACGTACAATAAGACAAAAAGTAGCCAACAAAAAATCAGATATAACTCTTGGGTTTCCAGAAACAATTACTAAATCGCTATCAAATAGAATTTTCTTTAATGGTAGATATTGAAATGCTATTTTTTCCTTTTTAGCAGATATAAATTTTACAATTTCTACATTATCTTGAAAATCATTGTGAATTGTTTTAACATTCAAACCTGGAATATACTCTTGACAGAATATCCGAATATCAAAACTGTTTGCAGAAATTAATCTATCGTAAAATCCTTTTCTATATGTTGGAAGGACGTTAGTTGTAATTGCAATTTTTGGCTTAATTGAAGTTTTCATGCTATGATTATTTCTTGTTTATTTCTTTCTGCATAATACATACAGAAATGCAATACCAATAACCCTGATAACAATGGTTCATAATAAATTGCACCAGAGAACATGCTTGAAATTAATACCTGTAACAATATTAAGCTTATCCAGTAATTACTTACTCTATGTTTTATGTTTTTAAATACAATTCTTACAGCAACAGCAATTACATATATCAAAATTCCACCGCCTACAAGGCCTAAACCCATAAAGGCATCTAAAATAATATTGTGTGAGTAAATAAATGTTCCATTTCCTTCATAAAAACCAACTTGTTCGAAAATAGCAAATTGTTTTCCTAAAAATGGATTATCTAAAAAATGATTTATTGCTGCTTCGTAAAGTGGATTACGTTCACTTGTGTCTCCTTCAAATATTGATGCACGTAATCTATCTTCCATAATTGGTGAAAAGTAACCAACTAAATCCAACAACTGATTAATAAAAATAAAAACAATAACAATTGAAACTACAATGACAAAGAAAACCTTTAAAAAGTTCTTTTTATTTGCAACATACCACACAAACAGTACACCAAAAAAAGATATAAAAGGTCCACGACTACCTGCTCTTAACATTGAATAAATACCTAATATTATAATCAGAATCATTAACAATCTTACAAAAAAATGAAACTTGTATTTAATCCAAATGTAAAGCCCTAACAATGCAGCAGTTGCACCTAAATGACCAAATGTAATCGTATTTAAAGCAATATTGGCATCCTGCCTACCTTCATCAATATCTCCAATAAACAATGTCTGATTTGAAAACAATGTAATTATAAGTACGATAGCTGCCATCGAAAAAATAAAAAACAAAGATATTTCGAAGTTAATGTATTGATATGTTTTTATAAGTGCAAACATTAATGGAATAATTATTCCTACAATATAAAGCCACAGTTGACTAGTATCATTTAAATGAACATCAGTTCTTAATTCAGTATCGTAAAATATTCGTAGCACCAAGATACTCCAAAAAAATAAATATAATTTTAATTCAAGTGGAAAATCTTCGCCCTTATACTTAAAATTAAGAAATAAAACAATCAAATATAAAATCAAGGTAAACGCTCTATATGGTATTGTAATTTGCTGAGAAATATCATCCATATCAGCCGATACAGGAAGAAACAATGTAGTTATAAATTGATATCCTACTACCATTAATATAACAATCAATGTTGATATATGTATGTTTATTTTCTTTATATCCATTAAATGCAAATATTATGTGAAGATTTAACACCGCTTTTATAACTGTAAAACAACATCATTATTAAAAAAAATACAGCACTTACAATAACTATACTTTGTAACATTACAATTACTGCTGCACTATCAGTATATTTCATCAGTATTAGAAATAAAACGATTGTGCCAATATCTCTTATTGCTCTGAATGCAAACATTATCCAGTTTAAGTTTTTCGACATATATGCTTGCGCATAAACATTACTCAAACTAATAAATATTGTTGAAACAACAGAAAGCCGAATAACAATTTCAAGACCTTCGAAAGTATTGCCATAAAAACTGCTAATTAAATTTGACAAAACAAAAACAACTATTACAAAAAAAAGCACAACTATTAATGTTAAAAACAGTATTTGTTTAAGCATTCTACTATGAGACCTTTCATCATTATTGTTATTTGAAAGATTTGAAAGTATTACATTTCTTAGAACACCAGGTATAAAAAGAATTATTGAATTCCATTGCATTGCTGCTGTATACATACCTACATCTCCAAAGCTAGCATAATTAAGCAGCAATATACTTATTAGCCATTGTGAGAACGAGTAAACACCTTCTTGCAATGCAATTGGTAAAGAAAATGTTATTATCTTTTTATACTCATCTTTAGTTAATCTTTTATTTATATGTTTGTTTATATGTTTGTTTATTATTATTTGATATAATATCAAATTCAAAATTTGTGTTAGTATCAATGAGAGTATTGCACCCTCTATACCAAAAAAATATGTGAATATAATTGTAAATATAAAGAAAAAAACACCCACAAAAATGTCATACTTTGCAATATGCTTAAAAACACCTAGACCTGACAATGCTCCTAGTTGAACACTAATTAATGCATTAACTAAAACTAATATCGAAATGTACTTTAATAAAAGACTTAAATTATCAACTCCAAACAAATTGTTTGAAATATAACTCGAAAACACAAAGACTAATAACGAAACAAATCCGCCAAGAATAAGAGTTATTAATTTAAATGCATTAATATACTCTCGTATAAATTCAGATTTTTTACTATTTAATTCTGCAATAATTTTCGTGGATGTATATCCAAGTCCAAACGTAGAAAAAATAGCAATCGTTGTTATTGTGTTTTTTAAAATTCCAAATTCACCATAAATGTCTTTACCTAGATATCGAGCTACAATAATACCTCCTAGCAATGCCAATCCCTTGGAAAGAACATTTCCAAACACAGACCAAAATGAATCATTTAGGAGTCTTATCGACATTAATCTTTGAAGATACGACATTGTTTGCTTAGCTAATTTCAAAAAATTATAAATTTATGGTGTTTTGAAACACATTTTCACATATCAAATCACTTTTGGAAACTTCCTTTCCCCTCACTCTCCCTACAACCTTCCATCAACCCATTGCCTATCCACAACTGCTTTGGCGTCGTAAATAACGGTGCCGGCATTGTAGTAGCGTTCGAAGTCGAGGGTTTTGAATTCGTCGTGGGCTACGGCGAGTAATATGGCTTGGTATTTTTTCTTTTTGTCGAGTTCGTCGAGTATTTCAACGCCGTATTCTTCTTTTACCTCCTCGGCTATGGCCCATGGGTCGTAGATATCTACGTGGGTACCAAATTCGCACATCTCGCGGTAAATGTCAATTACCTTGGTGTTGCGTATGTCGGGGCAGTTTTCTTTGAAGGTTACACCCAAAATAAGCACATTGGCGCCTTTTATGGTTTGGCCTTTGTGTATCATTAGTTTGAGTACTTTGTTGGCAATAAATGGCGCTATGCTGTTGTTTACGTGTCGGCCCGAAAGTATTACTTGCGGCACATAACCCAAAGCCTCGGCCTTGCTAGCCAAATAGTAGGGATCCACGCTTATGCAATGCCCACCCACCAAGCCAGGACGGTATTTTAGGAAATTCCATTTGGTGCCTGCCGCTTCGAGCACATCGTTGGTATCGATGCCAACACGGTCGAAAATGAGCGCTAACTCGTTGACAAATGAAATGTTGACGTCGCGTTGTGCGTTTTCGATAATTTTTGATGCTTCGGCCACTTTAATGCTGGGCGCTTTGTGCGTGCCAGCTTTAATGATACTGCCATAAAGCGCATCAATTTGGTCGGCAATAGCAGGCGTTGAGCCCGAGGTTACTTTTTTAATACGCACGAGCGTGTTCACCTTGTCGCCAGGGTTAATGCGCTCGGGGCTGTAACCAGCAAAAAAATCGACATTGAACTTGAGCCCCGATACTTTTTCGATAACAGGCACACAGTCCTCTTCGGTGCAACCAGGATAAGTGGTTGATTCGTATATTACTATATCGCCCTTTTTCACCACGCGGCCCAACATTTGCGAGGCGCTGATGAGCGGACGAAGATCGGGCATATTGAAATGATTGATGGGCGTGGGCACTGTAACAATAAAAATGTTGTAGTCGCGCAAGTCGGCTTCGTTGGCCGAGAATGCCAAGCCCAATTCGGGATTGAAACGTCGCAACGAAGTAGCCTCGAGCATGCCATCGAGGTCGGCCTCGAGTGTGTCGTCGTAACCGCTATTTAGCTCATCAACACGCTGTGTGTTAATATCGTAACCTAAAACCTTATTTTTTTTTCCAAATTCGATGGCCAAAGGCAAACCCACATAGCCTAAACCAATTACAGCAATTTTTTGCTCGCTCATAGTGTATGAAATATCCTGTATTATATAATAATCATTTTTTTGAAAAAACTAGAGTAAAAAATTAGCTTTGCATAAATACCTTTATTCTTTTATATCGTATTATTTGAACTCATGCCAAATGCAAGCAACAAATGAACATAAACATTTATCATAAAGCAATTTAAAAAAAGCATTGCAATAAAATTCAGCATTTCAATTCAGTTTTTTATATAAAACACATGAATTATGCTCAAAAAATCACAAAACAAAAGCAAATTTTTGCTCCAAAAAAATCATGCAAATATAATACTTTATATTACAATAAGCAGCGAAAACGACAACTAAAGTCGTATTTCGAGCCAATTTTAACCATTTCGAAATAGTTCTACAAGATAACAATACAAATATCACGCATAAAAATACAGAAATCGCATTGAAAAGTTGAAAAAGAGTAATTATTCACTTGCCTTTTGGGCCAGTACAATTTTTGCGGCACTCGCATTTTTCACAGGCTCTATTTGGCCTGCAAAACCAACATTGCCAAACTCGATACCTACGCAAGCCAAGAAGCTAAAATGCTCCTTTAATTCGGGAGGCACTGGTTTGTTCAACCTCATTTCGATTGTTTTTTCGGGAATCATATCATTGCTCGAAAACCAATCGGTTACATTTTTCGCAACAAAAGCATGTCGAGGATTATTAAACTGTATATAAGGACCATGAACTAATTCGGCATCAAAATAAATATCCGACATTAAACCCAACGAAAAATGCAATCTGAAATAAGGTAAATTCCTTAGGTTGTATAAATCGTTTTGAGTTTTGATACGTGGTAATTGAATGTGCAATGTATTGTCGGCTTTGTTCAACTCATACTGAATATTAGCCGGAAAAAGAGCGTTAAATACAAAATTACGGTTAATATTAAAACCTTCCAAAACCTGTGGGTAATTGCTTAACTCGAGCCAACGCTTACCAACTTCATGTTCTGTATCGAGGTTCATAAGTTTTTTGCCAATTCCGTTCCATACGGGGGCTACATTGTAATCGCCCAATTTCTTCAATTCAGAGCAAACACCGTTGAGTGTACTCGAAAAAAGCACACAAGCACGCCACTCCACCTGATGTTTGCGCACTAGTTCAAACTCTGCGCCTACCTTCATGCGTCGTTTCGAAGGGCCGCCTTTTGTGCGCATAAATACGGTATCGCTTCCTTTCATGGTATAAAACGAAACGCCTTTAATTCCTCCAGTAATATTAAATGGACCATTAACTCTAGCCATAATGTGTATAAATTTTTAAAAACAAGATTAGTATAATTTTGTAAGCTTGCATCAATGACACAGCTCTACGCTAATAAAACATTACAAAGATAATATATAATTTTTAATAATAAAAATATTAAACAGATATCACAGTCCTTTATAAAACTATGATATCACTGTATTATGACTGTAATATCTCTATAATTTTACTATAATAATGCTTTTGTTGCATCGAAGTATTAGCGAACATGCAACGGAGCAGAGCAAAAGAAAGAAATAAAAAAAAGGACGGTATAATTTATTGAAATTTGTGCAGAAAAGCCAAGCCTGGAGGGGGCAGCAGCCAAAAGGGAGGTTAATTTCAAACAATTGAAACAGCTAAATTGAACCACTCCATGGTTCCAAACATGCACAAAACATATCATCCATGCGTTTCACACATGGCTAATCAGATTCAACTGCTTCGCAGTTTGTTGTAAAAATAATTACAACAATTAGTAAAAAAAAACAAGTATAAGATTTAAGATAATCAAGCATTGAATACTCATCATTGAGGAAATGTGAAACTCTCAAACCAGAAGGATCTCGATTGGTATATTCTTGAAATCGCATTGCGAGGAAGTGTGACACTCACAACCCCGAAGGGCTTAAATACGATTAGCCATGGGTGCAACCCATGGATGAGTACGAATAGCAACACTCAACCCTGAAAGGGGTTGAATACCATACACCTAAAATTTTTATTTAACCAACAATGCCATTAATCGAGCAAATGTTTTACGGCGTTTGAGGTAAAACTCGACCACAATACTTCGAGAATATATTGTAGGACATGATTGACAAGTTGAAAAACGAATATTCTCGTTACGTTTGTCGGCAAATCGATTTTGCATCAAAGCAAAATCGCGGCGCGCTTTATACACCGCATAGGCATTACTAAATTTGCCTGTGAGTAACATTTGTAAAGCTGCTGCATAATCGAAAAAGAAACGAGCTTCGAGGGTTTCGACCAACAAATTTTGCGGCAAATTTTTATACAACATGAGTAAATTGTTGCGGAAATTGAGGTAGGTTTTATATGGGCTTTCGGTGCTTAGTGTTCCGCCACCTACATGATAAACAATACTTTGAGGCACACACACCACTTTTAGTCCGCGCGCATTGAAACGCCAACACAAATCTATTTCTTCCATATGCGCAAAAAAGTCGGCATCAAAACCACCCACTTTTCTGAAAGTTTCGGAACGTGTTAACATGCATGCACCTGTAGCCCAAAAAACTTCGGTTACCGTATCGTACTGTCCATTATCAGTTTCGACATTGCCAAAAACACGTCCACGACAAAAAGGGAAACCAAACTTATCGATATACCCACCTGCAGCACCTGCATGTTCGAATTTTGAGCGATTATTGTACGCTCGTATTTTGGGCTGACAGGCAGCCACTTCGGGGTGAGTATCCATGTACTCGAGCATGGGTTCGAGCCAATTTTCGGTGGTTTCAACATCCGAGTTGAGCAGCACAAAATATTCGGCATCAATTTGTGCCAAAGCACGATTGTAACCTTCGGCAAAGCCATAATTTTTACTCAACGAAATAACTTGCACCTCAGGAAACTCAACATTGAGCAACTCGATGGAGTCGTCGGTTGATGCATTATCGGCAACAATAACGCGACAATCATCGCTCTGCGTGTGCTGAACTACGAGGGGCAAAAACTTTTTTAAGTAATTGTATCCGTTCCAGTTTAATATTACGACTGCTACTTTCATTTATAAAATTGAAAAATGAAGAATGAAAAATGAAAAATGAAGAATGAAGAATGAAGAATGTCCCGATAGCTTCGGGATGAAGAACAAAGACCAATGAGCAAAGACATAAAAGTCATAAGACAAGCATCAAGAATCAAAAAATACAGCAAATTAAATGAAATTCCCTTTGACAATTTACAAAAACAAAACACAAAACTACCTTTTCTGAAGTATTAATTAATCAAATAGCTTCAGAAAAGATAGCTTAGTTTGTACGATCTAAAAAAGTTTAGAAAATTCTATCCTA
The DNA here is from genome assembly GCA_964515675.1 of uncultured Paludibacter sp. GTDB lineage: Bacteria > Bacteroidota > Bacteroidia > Bacteroidales > Paludibacteraceae > Paludibacter. Next base: position 16,958 of record CAZEVV010000020.1, read on the forward strand.
TTCTTCTTCGTTATAAATTCCGAGAGATTTACCGTATTCGTATTCGCCTTCGAGGATAAGGTCGATAAGTTCTTCGCTTAGTGCAACTTTATCTTTTTTTGCACATTTAAGAATAAATTGCAACATTTCATCCTCGTCGATTACTGCATCTTCGGCCGAATCTTCCTCTATCAAACCTTTCTCTTCGTAAAACTCGTATACCACATCAAGCACATACTCAATCATGGTATCGTCGACTTCTTTTTTTGCGTCTTCGGGCAAATAGTCCATAATAAATTTTACAGCTTCACTGTCGTCGAATTCAAGAATATCGTCTACTTGTTTGTTCATAAGGCGATTTTTTATTTTTATGATTAATATTTGAAAATCGAATCAAAGATAGTGTATTTTATTGAACTCGTATATATTTGGAATAAAAATTAGGAAAGTTTTTGAATGAGGGGGGGATTGAATGCCTTTTATAAACGAATAAACTGTAACTACTGACAAGATAATCACCTATGAATGAGTAAATTTTAGAAAGCATGAATAAAAAAAGAACATAAACACAATACAATAAATCAAATACGTCAAATACGAAATGATACTATTCAACTTTACCTAACCCCTATAAAAAGCGAAAGGTAGCTTTACCTCACGGTAATCTACCAATCTTTTTTGTTAACCTTAAATCTAATACTATGAAAAAATCACAATGCAAAGATACGGCAGATTTTTTATATGTGCAAGCTTTTTGATGAAAATTTGTCACATAATTATGTTTTATAACATATATTTGCAATAATAGCCATGTAAACATGCTATAAAAAGAGATTTTAAGTGTTTTTTTACGATTTGTAGTGTATGTGTGATAAATAAAAAAGGCAAATAAAAAAAGTTTGTAGTTCGCATCGAAATGCATTCTACAAACTTTTACAAAAATATCATGATTTTTTATGTGCATCCTGCTTAAATCATAAACTCAGGCAATAAAAAATGACAAATAGATTTTTTACTTATGTATAATTGTACCTTCTTGGGTGTGGATTAAATCGGAACGAGTAATGATAACTTTTTTCACACCTGCATCGACTGCAGCAAACGAATTTTCAATTTTAGGTATCATTCCGCCACTGATGATTTCGTTGCTACGATGTGCTTCAAAAATTTCGGGTGTAATTTCGGCAATTACACTTTCGTCATCGTTGGGATTGCTCAACACGCCTTTTTTCTCGAAACAATACACCAAGGTAGTTTCGAAAAAAGCCGACAAAGCTTTTGCTGCTTCCGATGCAATAGTATCAGCATTGGTATTGAGCATATTACCCTGCATATCGTGTGTGAGAGGTGCTAAAACTGGCACTACCGATTTTGCTATTAAATCGGCAAGTATCGAAGCATTCACTTCTTTTACATCGCCCACAAATCCATAATCGATGGCAGCTACCGGACGTTTTTCGGAGCGCATATAATTTAGGTCGGCACCCGTTAACCCAAGTGCATTAATCCCCATACTTTGGAGGCCAGCAACAATTTGTTTGTTTACTAAACCACCATACACCATAGTTACAACCTTGAGTGTTTCGGCATCGGTTATGCGACGCCCATCTACCATAACGCTTTCTATTCCGAGCTTTGCCGCAATTGCTGTGGCCGACCTTCCGCCACCATGCACCAAAACTTTGTGTCCTTCTATTTTTGCAAAATCGCGCAAAAGCTGCATCAAACTCTCATTTTCTTCTACAATTTTTCCACCAACTTTTACAACTGTAAGTTTCTCCATCTGTCCTCGAATCTAAAATTTTATCATTGCATGTATATCTTTGGCACCTTCGAGTCGTGGACGACCATTCAGAAATTCAAGCTCGATCAAGAAACTCACAAAAATATCGATATTCGGGAAATTGCTCAGCAATTGTAATGCAGCTCCAGCGCTACCACCTGTAGCCAATAAATCGTCGTGCAGCAAAACAACATCATTTTCGTCAATCGAATCTTTGTGTATTTCAAGTGTATCAGTGCCATATTCCAATGCATAATCCACTTTGTAGGTTTCGGCAGGTAGCTTGCCTGGTTTGCGCAAAAGTACAAAGCCAGCGCCTAATTTGTAGGCCAAAATACTGCCCAAAACAAAGCCGCGACTCTCAACGCCTACAACCTTTGTAATGCCTTTATCTTTGTAATACTCGTACAAATTATCGGCAATAAAATGCAATACTTCAGGATTTTTCATCGCTGTAGTTATATCTTTAAATAAAATTCCCGGCTTGGGAAAATCGGGCACATTGCGTATCGACGCAATTACATCATTAATTGTCATTCTATGTTTTTATTAGTTGTGTTATTTGTTTTACAATGATTCGAGCATGCGTTTTATAACGAGTTGCGCCGATATTTCGCGGTTAGCAGCTTGTTGTATAACAATTGATTGTGGGCTTTCGATGACTTCATCAGTAACAATCATATTGCGGCGCACAGGTAAACAATGCATAAAGCGTGCATTGTTGGTTACGGCCATTTGTCGGTCGCTCACTGTCCACGACATGTCTTTCGACAATATTTGTCCGTAATTGGGGTCGCTGTATGCAGCCCAGTTTTTGGCATAAATAAAATCGGCTTTTTCAAAAGCTTTCATTTGGTCGTATTCAACCACTGCATTGCGTGCAAATTGTGGTGCTAGTTCGTAACCCTCGGGATGTGTTATTACAAATTCGACATCGGCTTCGTTCATAAAATCGGCAAACGAATTGGGTACTGCCTGTGGTAAAGCTCGAGGATGAGGTGCCCAAGTTAAAACAACTTTAGGACGTGCTTTCGTTTTAAATTCCTCGATTGTGATTAAGTCGGCTAGTGCCTGTAAAGGATGCGTAGTGGCTCCTTCCATGCTAAAAACCGGCTTACCCGAATATTGAATAAACTGATTAATTATTGTTTCTTGATAATCGAATGCTTTATTTTCGAATTGTGCAAATGCTCTAATTCCAATAATATCACAATAGCTTGCCATTACTGGTATTGCTTCGAGTATATGTTCGGGCTTATCGCCATCCATCACCACACCACGTTCGGTTTCGAGCTTCCACGCACCTGCATTTACATCGAGCACCATGGTGTTCATACCTAAATTCATACCTGCCTTTTGTGTGCTTAAACGTGTACGTAAACTTGAGTTGAAAAACACCATCAAAAGCGTTTTATTTTCGCCCAAATGTTTGTATGCGTACTTGTTTTGTTTTATCTCAAAAGCTTCTTTCAATGCAGCTTGAATATCGCCTAAATCGCGAACATTGGTATATGTTTTCATTTGTTTGTTTTTAGCCCCTTAACCCCCTGAAGGGGGAATGAAGAGAAGTTAGTATTTAAATAATATATTATCATTTTTCGTAATCGTTCGCGTGTTTTTTGCCAAAACACATCTGCTTTTACACATGCTTATACGAAATAAAAAGCGAAATAGCGAAATATGCAATTATCTGAATTATTATTCTTTTTACACATGAAACCCATTGCAAAAATGCATAATATTGCAAAAATGCGAATAATTTGCTTGTTTTTATACATTTTATCAAAATCGAGTTCAAAAATAATGTTTTTATTTCAAACTCAAACTATCCAAAACATTTTTCTTATCATTGTGCAATTGAGCAATTAATTCATCAACTGTTTCAAATTTGATTTCGTCTCTTATTTTTCGAATAATTTCAACTCGAATAATTTTATTATAAATATTATCTTCAAAATCAAAAATGTTGACCTCAACGCTTTTTGCAATATCATTACTAAAAGTGGGTCTGTTGCCAATATTCATCATACCCAAATGGCAAACACCTTCAACATAAGCATTTACATGATACACGCCAGTTGCAGGAATTAATTTCTCGGTCGAAAGCAGGGCAATATTAGCAGTTGGGAAACCAATTTTTCGGCCAACCTGAAATCCACTATTCACAATTCCACTAAACGAATAGTTGTAGCCGAGCAAAGCATTCGCTTTTGTTATATCGCCATGGTTAATGGCAGTTCTCACATCCGACGAGCTAATAAACTGATGATCGGCAGTGCTAAAGCGCTTTGCTTTTACAACATTAAGCCCAATTGCATTTCCGTAGCGCAAATAATCATCAAATCCCTCGGCCCTATTATGTCCGAAACGATGATCGTGTCCAACAAGCAAAGTGCGCACATTATACTTATTATAAAGCACATAGCGCAAAAAATCAAGGGCTGTAAGTCTCGACATTTCAACATTAAAAGCCAAAAGCAAACAAGCATAAACACCTAAGTTTGAAATATGCTCAAGCTTTTCGTCGTTTGTGCTTAATAAAGCGGGCTCAAAATCGGGTTGAAGTACTTTGCGCGGATGTGTTTCGAATGAAATAACCAATGTTTTACGATTTTCGCTTCGAGCAATACTTTTCAACTCTTCGATTAAGTAACGATGACCCAAATGCAAGCCATCGAAAAAACCAACTGTAGCTACAAAGCTGTCATTGGGATTTAATATTGTATTTTCGTTAATAATTTCCATTATATGCCATACAACAAAAATTTTGCAATACTAGCAATTGCATATTTTCGTATTTTGAAATGAATTGTTTCTTTTGATATTTTTTCTATACATTAATATTACGCAAAAGAAAATCAAGACTCTCTTTTGGATCAACCAAATAAGTTTGAAAACCCAATTTATTTGCAGTTTCAATGTTTTTTGGTCCATCGTCCAAAAATAAGCAATTTTCGGCATTCACCCCAGCATCGTTAAGTAAACTTATGAAAATATCTTCGTTTGGCTTTGTCATTTTCATTTCGTACGACAAATAACACTTATCGAATAAATCGTTGAGCGAACCATTATATGGTGCGAGTGCTTTAACGGCACTTCTTTCAATATGCAACGGGTTTGTATTGCTTAGCAACAAAAGTTTGAAATTTTTCTTCAATTCACGTATAATTTCAATTTTTTCTTTCGGAATGTCCACCAAAAATGCGCACCAAGCATCATCAATTTGCTCATCGGTTAAAGGGGCGGAAGTCATTTTTCTTATTGAATCACGAAATTCGCTAGTCGAAATTTCACCTTTTTCAAATTTTAAGAAAAAATCTTTTTGTCCGTAATTACTTAAAAACTGCTCAACATTTACAACACCTAACGCATTGATTTTTCGTATACATTGTTCAATATCGAGATTTACAATTACGCCGCCAAAGTCGAAAACTATGGTGTCAATTTTCGAAAAAAATGGATATTTATCAAGATTTTTACTTGTCATATTTTTGTAGTTTAAAATTATTTATTACTTTTGCACTCGCAATTGCAAAGATACAAAAAATATCGCAATTGTGTTAATTTTCTCGGGCCTATAGCTCAGTTGGTTAGTAGCACCTGACTCATAATCAGGGGGTCACTGGTTCAAGCCCAGTTGGGCCCACCCTTAGAAAAGAGGTTTTAC
>CAZEVV010000021.1:0-21966 GCA_964515675.1 uncultured Paludibacter sp.
CCGCACGCCATTCTCCTCTATTTTCCCATTGTATGTTTTTCTTATTATCGTAGTTGAGTTGCCCCGACAATGTTCCTAATATGGCAATATAATCGTTTCCGCCTTTGTGCCAATTATCCGACACATAATGTTGCGAAAATTGCAATTCACTCACAGCACGTCGTGTCCAGTACGTTTTTTTTATGTCGGCCACAGCAATGCGCGACGCAGGACGCACCATTGCATTTTCATCAATTATTTGAACGCGCGAAATGGGTCGGTCGGTGTTTACATTTCTAATTTTCGACAAATCGACCATTTGCCCTGAGTGAAACTTAAACAACTGTGGCGCCTCGCGAAGTACTTTGCGTGCTGCATACTCGCGCAATTCGCCCAAAATCAAAAATGTTTCGTTTTGCAATCGCAAGGGGCTATACACACTATTGAACCCATTGTATTTTTTACCAAAGTTTATGCTATAAGGCTGAATGCCTGCTTCGATGTTTATTTTTTTCAATTGCTCGATATTTAAAACCATATCGATGTACAATGGATTGGTGCGCAAATAAATATCGTCGATAGGATAAAACTCGATAGATTGAAGTATACGATCGATATTAAGAATATAATCGCGGTCGATAACAAAAACCTTGTCGGTTATCACTACAGCTGTATCGCTAAGTTCGGGCAGAAGCTCGCTTGTATCCATTGGGTTCGCCGCAGGAAGTACAGGCTGTTTCTTGGGTTCGCTCTTTGCTGTATCGGGTACTTCAACAGCATGAAGGCGCAAAAGCATTTCCAAATCGAGCACTTCGGTAGCCGTTTTCTGTACGGTGTCGGGCGCATTTACTTCCTGCGAAAAGATAACCAAACTATTAACCAAAAGGCCAACACAAAGCATTAATCTTTTAAACACATTCATCATTATATTTTTAATTTTCTTATTAATTTCGTTATTTAAAAATTTCGTTATCAACATTTTGCACTTACCATCACAAAAAAATGATAAAGCAAAATATTATTGTATTTAAAAATGCACAATATTATTAATTGTACGCAATATTTTATTTATCAAAAAAAATCCGTCAAACGCATTTTGTAAGCTATTGATTTACAAAACAAAGCATCTACATCCCTTACTTTTTGCTCTTTGCTCTTTACAATTTACTCTTGCTGCCTTTCGAATCACATTGATATTTCACAAATAAAAAACTCCGCCAGCAGAGAAAAAGCATGTCAATCCATTTCGTTTACATCAAATTCGTGCGGCAAAGCTTTGTTGCCTGTTTTTGCGCCCAACTCTTTAATTTTTTTTGCGGTATGTACAATATTTCCACGACCATCGCGCAACTTTTTTAAAGCTTCGTCGTAAGCCTTTGAAGTTTGTTCGATACCTTTTTTAATTCGATCCAAGTCTTCGACAAATCCGACAAACTTATCGTACAAAGTGCCACTTAAACGAGCAATTTCTTGTGCATTGCGTGTTTGGTTTTCTTGTTTCCAAATAGAAGCAATGGTGCGCAAGGTTGCAAGCAAAGTTGTTGGACTAACAACAACAATATTGCGCTCCCATGCATAAGAAAATAGCTCGGCATCGGTTTGCACTGCAACCGAAAACGAAGCTTCGATAGGCATAAACATAAGCACAAAATCGGGTGTGTTTATGTTATTTGCATTTTGATAATTTTTATCACTCAAGTTTTTTATGTGCGATCGCAACGAAACAATATGCTCTTTAAGAGCCAATTGAGCACTCAAATCGTCGTTGGCCGACACAAAACGCTCGTATGCAACGAGCGAAACTTTTGAGTCGATAACTATATGTTTTTTGTCGGGCAAATGCACAATCACATCGGGGCGTTGCACTTGCGCTTCGCTACCTTCGAGCACCACTTCGCGTTCATATTCTTGTCCGTTGGTTAAGCCCGAGCGTTCGAGCACACGTTCCAACACAATTTCGCCCCAATTGCCTTGCTTTTTCACATCGCCTTTAAGGGCGCGTGTTAAATTATTGGCTTCTTCACTAATGCGCACATTCAAATCGGTCAAATTTTTCAATTCTTCCGATAGCCGCAATTTCTCGCGCAGTTCGAGCGCGTAATTTTCGTCGACCTTGCGTTCGAAATCGACAATACGCTCTTTGAGTGGGTCCAAAATATCTTTCAACGAACGCTGATGCGCAATTGTAAACTCATCGCTTCGTTGTTTCATTACCCTATGGGCAATATTTTCGAATTCGGCGGTGAGTTTCTGCTGCATTGCATCCAATTCTTTGGCCTGCTGTTGCAATTTTTCTTGCTGCAACCTGAAGCGCTCTTCGAGGGTTGCAAACGCAACATTGCGCTCGTGTAAATTGGTCAAATTTTGTGCCAACAATGCCTCTTTTTTCTGCAAATCGGCCTGCAAATCGGCAATTCTTGCATTATAAAAAGATTCGTTATGTTGCAATTCGGCAATTTTCTTGATATTATCTTGTAGGGTAAGTTCTTTTATTTTCAGTTGTTTGGAGAGGATAGCATGTCCAATTATATAGCCCAAAAACGAGCCAGCAACAATAAGTAGCAAGCTTAAAGCAATTTCCATATTTAAGAATTTTTACGAGTTAATTAATCAAACAATGTTGGAGAGTCTTCCTCAAATTTACGAATAATAGCTATCATGAGCGTTTCGCGGAAAAATTTTGACTTATTGGCCACCTTATATTTTGTGAGATAACGATTGAGCGCTTTGTTTTCATCATCGTTCAACATGAAATGATGCTTGTGACTACGCACTGTTTTGCGTTCGGACAAGGATGTAACTTGCTTTTTTGCCATATTTTTTTGCTATATAATTGAAATTTTCCACAAAAATAATATTATATAACTAAAAATTAAGCATTTGTAAAAAATAAATGTATTTTTGTAGTCGAAATTATGAATTATTCAGTTTTAAACAAATCCTTTAGTATACAAAATTAAAAGTTTAACATGGCCGAACACAACGATTTAGGAGAATTGGGCGAACAAAGAGCCCAAGATTATTTGATTGAAAATGGTTATAAAATTCGACACACCAATTGGCGCTCGGGTAGCTTAGAACTCGACATTGTAGCCGAAAAAGACGATTGGTTGGTGGTGATTGAGGTAAAAACGCGCTCAACCGAAACATTCGAACATCCGCTTGAGGCTGTTACGCCTCGCAAAATTCGCAACATAATATTTGCAGCGCAAGAGTATATTTATAAATACGATTGGAATGGCGAAACGCGTTTCGATATATTATCGGTCATACCTGTGGGGCAAGGCTTTCGAATCGACCATTTAGAAGATGCATTTTTGCCTCCACTTAACTAATAAGTGTACAAATGTAACAAATGATAAGATTTTTCGAAATCTGTTTTATAATATGCTTTTTTCTTTGACAATATAAATATGTTTCATTACTTTTGCAGTGCATTTGCGATAAGAAAGAAGTGCACAACTGATTTTCGAACAAACAACTCAATATCATTGCATTATGACATTATTAGAAAAACAAGTAGCCGACAAGCTACTACAAATTAAAGCAGTAAAGTTACAACCTAGCAATCCATTTACATGGGCTTCGGGTTGGTTATCACCCATATATTGCGACAATCGCAAGACTTTGTCGTACCCAAAAATTCGCACTTACATTAAAGTTGAAATAGCGCGTTTAGTGCTCGAGTTGTACCCCGAAACCGATGTTATTGCTGGTGTTGCAACTGGTGCAATAGCGCAAGGTGCATTGGTGGCCGATGCTTTGGGCCTTCCGTTTATCTACATTCGTCCAACGCCAAAAGATCACGGACTCGAAAATATGATTGAAGGCGATTTACGCCCTGGACAGAAAGTAGTAGTAATCGAAGATTTAATTTCGACTGGCGGCAGTAGCCTCAAAGCTGTTGAAGCAATTCGTAATGGCGGATCGGATGTTTTGGGTATGATAGGAATTTTTACTTACGGCTTTCCCGAAGCTGAGAAAAAATTTAAAGCCGCAAAAGTAAAACTTACAACTTTGTGCAACTACGATGCAGTACTTGCCGAAGCATTGGCAACGAATTATATTTCGGAATCGGACATTGAAACGCTAAAAGAATGGCGCACCAACCCAAGTGTGTGGAAAAAATAATTGCTAAAAAAACAGAATGACAACATACGAAAGCGAAATAAAAACCATTTCTTCGACGGAAGAAGTGGTTTTTGACATACTTGGCAACTTGAACAATTTGAGTAAAGTTGCCGACAACAAAGCCGTTGGCGACAAAATTAAAGATTTACAATACGACACCGACTCATGCAGCTTTGCGGTTGAAGGTTTTGGTCGTGTAGGATTCAGAATTGTTGAGCGCGAGCCTTTTAAAACAATTAAACTAGAGGCCGAAAACACGCCTGTACCCATTAATGTGTGGATACAACTGAAACAAGTTGCCGACAACGACACAAAAATGAAACTCACGCTTAAAGCCGAATTGCCCGCCATGATTAAAATGATGCTCGACAAAAAACTAAAAGATGGCATTAATGCAATAGCTGATTTTTTGGTTGTGGCATTGAATAAATAAATAATAAATTTGAAGATTTGAGAATTTGAAAATTTGTCCCGATCGCTATCGGGATTGAAGATTGGAAGATTTGTCCAGATAGCTATTGGGATGGAAAATTTGAAGATTGGAAGATTGGAAGATTTGTCCCGATCGCTATTGGGATTGAAGATTTGAAAATTTATCCAGATTGCTTTTGGATTAGAGTGTTTTCCTTGAAATAAAACATTCAAACAACAAACTTGGAAGCGTACAATAAATTACTTTATCTTCATTGTTGAATAAAAAAATATTATACAAAAATAAAATAATAAAAATGTCGAAACTTTGGGAGAAAAACCTACAGGTTGATGCTAAGATAGAAGCATTTACAGTAGGACGCGACACCGAAATGGATTTATTCTTGGCTAAGCACGACGTATTGGGCTCGATGGCGCACATACGCATGCTTGCTGCGGTGGGTTTGCTCGATGCAACCGAACTGCCTGTGCTGACACAAGAACTGAAAAGCATTTATGCACTTGCGGCAAGCGATGCTTTTGTGATTGAAGCTGGCGTTGAAGATGTGCACTCGCAAGTAGAACTTATGCTTACACGCGCTTTGGGCGATATGGGCAAAAAAATTCACAGCGGTCGCTCGCGCAACGACCAAGTTTTGCTCGACATGAAACTTTTTACACGCGAAGCAATTCAGGAAACGGTTGCCAAAGTAAACGAATTGTTTGATGTATTGATTGCGCAAAGCGAACGCTACAAAAACATTTTGCTACCCGGATACACGCATTTGCAAGTAGCTATGCCATCGTCGTTTGGACTTTGGTTTGGGGCTTATGCCGAAAGTTTGGCCGACGATTTGCAAACATTGCTATCGGCCTACAAAATAACCAACCGCAATCCGCTGGGTTCGGCGGCGGGCTATGGCTCGTCGTTTCCGCTCGACCGACAAATGACGACCGACCTTTTGGGATTCGACACCATGAACTACAATGTGGTGTATGCGCAAATGGGACGCGGAAAAATGGAACGTACCGTGGCAAATGCATTGGCCTCGATTGCTGCAACCATCTCGAAGTTGGCTTTTGATGCCTGCATGTACACATCGCAAAATTTTGGTTTTATCAAATTGCCCGATCAGTTTACAACAGGATCAAGCATTATGCCGCACAAAAAAAACCCTGATGTTTTTGAGCTTACTCGTGCCAAATGCAACAAAATACAAACTTTGCCGCAGCAAATTTCAGCCATCACCAACAATTTACCTTCGGGTTATTTCCGCGATTTGCAAATAATTAAAGAATTGTTTGTACCCGCCTTTGCCGAACTGAATGCTTGTATCGAAATGACAAGTATGATGATGGCCAATGTTGAAATAAACACCGAGATAATGAATGATGCGCGCTACGATTATTTGTTTAGTGTTGAAGAAGTAAACAAGCAAACACTTATGGGTGTGCCATTTCGTGATGCTTACAAAAAGGTTGGACTCGAAATAGAAGCGGGCAACTTCAAACCCGATAAAAATGTGAATCACACACACCAAGGCAGCATAGGTAATTTGTGTAACAACGAAATTACAAGCTACCGCAACGATATTGTAGCGCAATTTAATTTCGAAAAAGTAGATGCTGCCATTAAAGCATTGCTAGCATAGTTGCAAATACAAAGCACTGACAGACTGATCTCACGCCAAAGCCTCATGCCAAAGCCTGAAGTGATAAAGAAAGCGCATTGTTTTTTTTAGAAATTATGCATTGTCATTAAAAATAAGGAAACTAACAAAGCAAAGTTATCGCTGTAAAGGAACTCTTTTTCTGGAACATTTCAAAATACGACACACTTATCTGTCGCCATTTTGCAAAAAAAAACGCACACCATAAATTAATGGTATGCGTTTTTTTTTTGTAAAAGCTGAGTTTAGCTTCGAAATTTTTGCATTTGGTTATTCTTTACTGAACAACATGCCCGCATTAACGCGTGTAACTTTGCCTTGATTTTTGGTAATTGCTTTTAAATCGATGGTTTTCGGGTCGCCAGTTATAACTATTGTAACAGCTTTACCTTTTATTTCTTTATTATAAAAATCCATCAATTGCTCAAATGTCAAAGCATCAACCTTAGGCATATTCACTTTTGCAGGGTCCTCGGTATAACCTAACAATTTCCAACTATTAAAAACTTGGCTTTTACTTCTAAACGAAGGCTTGTTCGAAAGATAAGTTTGACGCAAATAAGTTTTTACATCTTCCATTCTTTCGGGATGTTGCGGCATGTCCTTCAAAAGTTTCATGTACAATTCGATTGCATCGGCAGCTTTATCGCTTTGAGTGCCAACATGACCAATAAAAAATGCATTTTTATTTGGGATTGGTGGCGTAGCCAAAGTACCATAAGCTGTGTAAGCCATCGAGTTATTTTCGCGAATTTCTTCCATTACCAAACCATTGAATCCGCCACTGAAATACTGATAAAAGGCATCGTACATCACATCGTTGGCAGGATTATAACTACTGCCATTGAAGTAAAAATAAAGTTTTGCTTGTTGCGCATCGGCATTGGGCAAGAAATAAATAGTAGGTTTATCATAGCTTACTTTATCCTCAACAATGGGCGATTCCGATTTTTTCATGTCCGACTTAAATGCCAGGTTGGCTTTCAATACTTCGCTTAGTTCGTTAGCGGGCATTTTGCCTACATAATGTACTTCGGCTGCAAAGTCGGTAGCACGAATAATTTCACCAGTAAGTTCACTAATTTTTGCGTAGTAAATATCGGTCAACTTCATCCTGTCGATATAGTTCGATTTTTGTTTGTACATTGCGTAGTTGAGCAATGCATCTGATTGTATGTTAATATCAGACTGTTCAACATATAATCGCGATGAAATTTCGCTACCTTTAACCCGGTCGAGCTGTTTGTCGTCGAGCTTAGGCATAAAAATTTGTCGACTGATAAGTTTACATGCCTCGGCCAAGTTTGCTTCGTCGCCCATCAAGCGAATGTAAAAATAATTGTCGTTTACTGAGAAACTTGCGTTTACATTCAACTCACTGAATAATTTACGTACCGATTGCGCATCGATATCGGGCATTATTCCTGCCGAATTCATTAATTGCGTGGCATATTTTAGCTTAGGCATTTTTTTAGTACCCACACCATAACGAATGGTTAATGTAAAAATGTCATTCGCATTATTTACTGTATGAAACAATTTTACATCGTTATACATCTTAAACTCCTTTACATCAGCAAAGTCATTATATGTTTCGGCCAATTTATTGGCGGGTAAGTTACGCAACCAATTTGCATATTCCGAACGTTGTCCTTTTGGTTGATCGATGGCTTTGATATTTGGCTTTTTGAGCTTATTTTTCTTTGGCTTGCCTTCTTCAATAGAAACGGTGTAATTATTGCCCGAGAAATATTTTTTTGCAGCCTCCTGAATTTGAGCTTTTGTTATGCCTTCAATTCTATTTTTCATGTCAAAAAAATCGGCTTTGTTCAAATCGTAGGCAAAAATCTCGGTTAACACTTCAGTTTTAGCCGCTGGTGTTTCAAGCACCAATTCCAATTGCTGCAACATGCTGTTTTTAACCGATGTAATCAACCAATCTTCGATATTTCCATTTTTTAATTTCTCAACTTCATCGAGTATCCTTTTTTCGGTTACTCTATTCGATTCGTACACTCTTTGCGCAATGTCATAGTAAGGCACAGCAAACACGAGCAATCGCCCATCGTCGCGACGAACATCGTTATATGCCATAGCGCCGCTAATATCGCCATCGAGCGACAATTTATCGAGCAAACCCGTTTGCATATTATTGGATAAAAGCTGTGTGCAAATGTCGAGCACGAGTTCATCTCTATGTCCTTTTTTCACACCTTGATACCCCCAAACTACTTGTGGCGAGTAACCCAATTTTGCACTAAACTTTTTCGATGAGCTAAAGTCGGCTGCAGGATATGTTTTGCGTTCGGGCACTTTTTTGTCCTCTAGTCTACCAAAAGTCTTGCGCACCAAAGGTTCTACTTCCGAACTATCGAAATTGCCAACCAACACCAATGCCATATTGCGTGGCACATACCAATTGTTATAAAACTCAATAATTTTACTTATGCGCGAATTTTTAAGATGCTCGGCTTTGCCAATAATATCGCGTGCATATGGATGCGTTGGATACAAGTTGCTAAAAATAAAATTGCTAACATGTGTCGAACGACTATCCTGATACATATTGTATTCTTCGAAAACATTTTCGAGTTCGGCTTGAAATGAGCGAAACACAGGGTTTATGAGCCTTTCCACATTAAGTTCGAGCCATTTTTCAATCTGAAAACTTGGAAAATCATTATAATAAACCGTCATATCGTAACTTGTGCCTGCATTCAAACCACTACCACCCAAAGCACCTTCCGAAAGATTGGAAAACTCCGAAGTTGCTGTAAATTGTGCTGCTTGTATCGAAAGTCGATTGATGCGTTGCGCCAATGTGTCGCGCTTCACTTCGTCGGTTGTAATAGCCAATTCATCATAAAGTTTAATAATTTCTTCGTACAATGGTTTTTCTTTGTCCCAGTTGAGCGCGCCAATTTTTTGAGTACCTTTAAATAGCATGTGTTCTAGGTAATGCGCTAAACCAGTAAATTCTTCGGGTTCATCAATCGAGCCTGCACGCACAACAACGCGTCCACTAACATCGCTCTGATTTTTATCCTCCCACAAATACACACTCAACCCATTATCAAGTTTAAAATGTTTAAATCCAGCAGGTTGAGCCATTGCCGTATGCAGTGCGACAATACAAATAAATGCAATAAATAAGATTTTTTTCATTGATAATTCTTTTTTTTTGAAATTTATAATGGAAAATTAAATTGGTTTGGTAATAATTCTAAAAAAAATAATACTGCGACTGATGTGACAATCACAACCATTGAATTAAATACAAACATAGCGCAAAGTAAATACTTTTTTTCTGTTTTGCAAAGTAAATTTATCGTTAAATGATAAAAAAATAGCAATTCCTAAGTTTAATTTCATATCTAATTCCCCATTCTCCTATTAAATTATTTAGCAAAGCGAATGTGCGTTTCAACTTTGCATAGCCACGAGTTTCGAATGACAGCACACGCATTAAAGCGCACATTTACTATGCATTGAAAATTATTGCGAGCGAAAGCAGCATAAACCGAAGCACAAAACATAAATTAACACTCAA
Source organism: uncultured Paludibacter sp. (assembly GCA_964515675.1). Lineage (GTDB taxonomy): Bacteria > Bacteroidota > Bacteroidia > Bacteroidales > Paludibacteraceae > Paludibacter. The sequence goes on from CAZEVV010000021.1 coordinate 9,742, forward strand.
TACAGGCTGGTGATAAACAAAAAGCAAATAAAGAGTGTTATTAGTTTACTTTTAAAGCAGATAAATTATGCTACAAAACACATTTTTTGTACTTTTGTAGACTTTTTATTAATAAGAATAAAAATATTTTTTTTACTGAAAACAAAAAATCAAAAATGGCTGAAGATATATTACACGAAGTAACCCAAAGCGAGTATAAATATGGCTTTGTTACTGATATTGAAACCGAAATAATCCCTGTTGGACTTAATGAAGATGTAGTGCGACTTATTTCGAAAAAGAAAAACGAGCCGCAATGGATGCTCGATTTCCGTCTCGAGGCTTTTCGTCATTGGCAAACAATGAAAATGCCTGAGTGGGCGCACCTTAACATACCCGAAATCGATTATCAGTCGATTTCGTATTATGCTGCGCCTCGCAAAAATGCGCCTAAAAGCCTCGACGAGGTTGACCCCGAATTGCTCAATACATTCAACAAATTAGGTATTCCGCTCGAAGAGCAGATGGCACTTTCGGGCATTGCTGTTGATGCTGTAATGGACAGTATTTCGGTAAAAACTACTTTTAAAGAAACATTGGCCGAAAAAGGCATTATATTTTGCTCTTTTAGCGAAGCTGTTGAGCATCACCCCGATTTGGTTAAAAAATATATGGGTTCGGTGGTGCCCTATACCGATAATTTTTATGCCGCACTCAACAATGCTGTTTTTAGCGATGGCTCATTTGTGTATATACCCAAAGGCGTTCGTTGCCCCATGGAACTTTCTACTTACTTCCGCATCAACGCCATAAATACTGGTCAGTTTGAGCGCACATTAATTGTTGCCGACGACGATAGTTATGTATCATATCTCGAAGGTTGCACTGCGCCCATGCGCGACGAAAACCAATTGCACGCTGCCATAGTTGAAATTGTGGCCATGCGCAATGCCGAAGTAAAGTACTCAACAGTTCAAAACTGGTATCCAGGCGACAAAGAGGGCAAAGGCGGAATATATAATTTTGTTACAAAACGCGGAATTTGCAAAGGCGACAACTCAAAAATATCGTGGACACAGGTAGAAACGGGCTCGGCAGTAACATGGAAATATCCAAGCTGTGTGCTTTTGGGCGATAACTCATCGGCCGAATTTTACTCGGTAGCTGTTACAAACCATCACCAACAGGCCGACACAGGCACCAAAATGATACATATAGGACGTAACACACGCAGTCATATTTTGTCGAAAGGTATTTCGGCAGGTGTGAGCAACAATAGCTACCGCGGACTTGTGCGCATAGGTGCAAAAGCCGAAAATGCACGCAACTTTTCGCAATGCGATAGTTTGCTTTTGGGCGATAAATGTGGCGCGCACACATTTCCGTACATGGAGGTAAACAACGAAAGCGCTATTGTTGAACACGAAGCTACGACATCGAAAATTAGCGAAGATCAAATTTTTTATTGCACACAACGCGGTATTTCAACCGAAGATGCTGTAGGCTTAATAGTAAACGGATATGCCAAAGAAGTGCTCAATAAATTACCAATGGAATTTGCGGTTGAGGCACAAAAGCTTTTGGCAATAACATTGGAAGGAAGTGTGGGTTAAGCCCCCACTCCCCGAAAGGGGAAAACAAATTTGTATTGATAATTATTAAATAATAAAATTCTCAAACTTCTCACCCCCCCTTCGAAAATACGAGAAGTTCCCCATTTAGTGGGTTAGGGGGCAAATATTATGTTAGAAATTAAAAATTTACACGCCAGCATTAATGGCAAAGAAATATTGAAAGGACTCGACTTAGTGGTGCGTCCGGGCGAAATACACGCAATAATGGGGCCCAATGGCGCTGGAAAGTCAACATTGGCATCGGTACTTACAGGCCACCCAGCCTTCGAGGTGAACAAAGGCGAAATTAATTTTTTAGGCAATGACATTTTAGAAATGGCACCCGAAGAACGTGCCAACGAAGGCATTTTCCTCAGTTTCCAATACCCTGTCGAAATTCCTGGCGTAAGCATGGTTAACTTTATGCGTACTGCTATCAATCAACAACGCAAATATCGCAACGAAGAGCCAATTTCGGCTACCGACTTTTTGCGTTTGATGCGCGAGAAAAAAGAATTGGTTGAGATGGACAACAAACTTACAAACCGTTCGGTAAACGAAGGATTCTCAGGTGGCGAGAAAAAACGCAACGAGATTTTCCAAATGGCCATGCTCAATCCGAAACTATCGGTGCTCGACGAAACCGACTCGGGTCTCGATATCGACGCATTGCGCATTGTTGCCAATGGCGTAAACAAACTTAAAACAAAGGAAAATGCTACCATTGTAATTACTCACTATCAACGCCTACTCGATTATATTGTGCCCGACTACGTGCATGTTTTGTTCGATGGCCGCATTGTAAAAACAGGCGATAAAAATCTGGCCATCGAACTCGAAGAGAAAGGTTATGACTGGATTAAACAAGAAGTAGAACAAGAGTAAATGAATTTGAAAAATTTGAAAGATTTGAAGATTTGTCCCGATTGCTATCGGGATTGAAGATTTGAAGATTTTAGCTCAATATTATCCTTTAAAAAAAAATGGAACAACAATATATAACATTATACAACGAGCACAGTGGGCTTATCAAAAAGCACTCGTCCGATTTGCTGAATGCTGGTCGGGATGAAGCTTTTGAGCGCTTCCAAAAGCTGGGTTTCCCTACACCAAAGCTCGAAAATTACAAATACACCGACCTTTCGGAGCCATTATCAAAAGATTATGGACTCAATCTTAGTCGTATAAAAATCCCCGTAAACCCTTACGATGTTTTTAAATGCGATGTACCTGGCATACTTTCGTATTTGTATTTTGTACTCAACGATGGATTTTATCCTGTAAACGACAATCGAAACGATGGCTTACCTGCTGGTGTTGTAATTTGCAGCTTGAACGAAGCCGCGAAATCGCACCCTGATTTGGTACAAAAATATTATGGCAAACAATGTAAAGACAAAAACGACGGTTTTGTGGCTTTCAATGAGGCTTTTGCGCAAGATGGTTTTTTTATGTATGTGCCCAAAAATGTGCATCTCGACCGTCCTGTTCAATTAATCAACATCATGCGTAGCGATGTCGATTTTATGGCCAACAGTCATAATTTAATTATACTCGAAGAAGGAGCAAAAGCACAACTTTTGGTATGCGACCACACCATCGACGATGTGAACTTTGTGACCAATAGAATTACCGAAGTATTTGTTGCCGAAAATGCAAGTTATGAGCATTACAAACTCGAAAACACGCACATTCGCACCACCAATATAGCACATTTATTTGTTGAGCAAAAACAAGCATCGAGCGCCTTGGTAAATGTAATTACTTTGCACAATGGCATTACGCGCAACAATATCGAAATACAAGTAAATGGCGAACATTGCGACACTACACTTTGCGGCATGGTGGTTGGCGACAAAAAACAAACGGTCGACAATTACACCTCAGTAATGCACAACATGCCCAATTGCACAAGCAACGAATTGTTTAAATACGTGCTCGACGACAATGCTAAAGGCGCATTTACAGGCCGTTTGTATGTGGCACGCGATGCGCAAAAAACAGCAGCATTTCAGACCAATAAAAATATTTTATTGCAACGCACTGCCAAAATGCGCACAAAGCCACAACTCGAAATTTATGCCGACGACGTAAAATGTTCGCATGGCGCAACCATTGGCCAGCTCGACGAGTCGGCAATGTTTTACATGCGTCAGCGTGGTATTCCCGAAAAAGAAGCACGCATGCTACTCATGTTTGCCTTTACTGCCGATGTTATCGAAAACATACGTATCGAGGCTTTGCAGGACAGAATGAAAATGTTGGTTGAAAAACGCTTGAGAGGAGAACTTTCGAAATGTGAAGGCTGCGTTATTTGTCAGTAAAAATGCTTTTTTGTGCAGTTTTTAACAGAAATATTGCTTAAAATGTGCTTTATAGCATATTTTTAACATTTTATTTTTCACAAACTATTGCACGGTTCAAAATATTGCCTTATCTTTGCATCGTGATTTTTTCATAGTATTAGATTTAAGGTTAACAAAAAAGATTGGTAGATTACCGTGAGGTAAAGCTACCTTTCGCTTTTTATAGGGTTTTGCAAAAGAATTGACACGCGTGTAGAATGATTTTTTGCATGACAATATTTCTTTCAAAAATCCCACAACTTAGTGTATTTTTGTTGTTATAAAAACTACCTACAATAAGTTGAAACACAGCCTTAATATCAAATTTAATTTTGAACAAATCAATCGAATTAAACAGGCATAAAAGCCTCATTCAAACACTAACAAATGTACATTTGGCATAAAATGCAACAATTCTGAATAATCATTCGGCGCTTTGTACATATTTCCATTTTGCAGTTGAAAAATCCACAAAAACAATCAATTTTTAACTTTAATATTTGATTTATTTATTGTACTTTTGCGGCTTATTTTTTCAATTTAGTTAACAGCTATCGCACAAAAGTTATGTAGGTAATTTTTAGCGGTTTTCAAACAAATAAAACATGGATAATAGCATTCAAATATTAGACAAACGTTTCAGGCTATCGGTTCCCGAATCTGAAATTCTATCGGCCGTTAAGCGTGTAAGCGATTCGCTAAATAACGATATTTCGGACCTTAACCCGCTATTTATTTGTGTGCTCAATGGCGCGTTTATGTTTGCTTCCGACTTACTCAAAAACATCAACTTCCCTTGCGAGGTTACGTTTGTAAAACTTTCGTCGTACGAAGGCTTTATGACCACAGGCAATGTAAAAGAAGTGATTGGCTTGAGCGAAAGTGTGGTTGGTCGCAATGTGGTTGTGGTTGAAGATATTGTCGACACAGGCATTACAATGGAGCGCATATTATTATCGCTCAAAGCAAAAGGTGCTGCATCGGTAAAGGTGGTAACGTTTTTACAAAAACCCGAAGCCTTGCAACGCGACATTCAAATTGATTATATAGCCATGAAAATACCCAACGATTTTATTGTGGGTTATGGCTTGGATTATGATGGTTATGGTCGAAATCTCAAAGATATCTACACAGTAGTTTCCGAATAGAGATTTCTTTCAAATATATTTTTAAGGTATTAGTTTTATTTCATTGTGTTGGTGACTTAGTTTTACTGGGTCATGTATTATTCTTTATATAAATAAGCAAAATAAAATGCTCAACATTATTATTTGTGGTGCGCCCGGGAGCGGGAAAGGCACCCAAAGTGATTTAATTGTCGAAAAATACAATTTAACTCATTTTTCGACGGGTGATATGATTCGTCAAGAAATTGACAAAGGAACAGAATGGGGCAAGATAGCCGATTCGTATATTTCGAAAGGGAATTTTATTCCTGATGAAATGATAATCGACGTTTTGATACCCGAAATTTGCAAGGTAAATCACAATCAAAAAGGTTTTATTTTGGATGGTTTCCCTCGCAACATAGCTCAATCCGAAGCGCTCGAAACGGTATTAAACCGTAAAAACAAACCAACAAAAATTCTTATCGACTTGCGTGTCGACAACGAAGAGCTTACACAAAGGCTGCTTAAAAGAGGCTTGGTATCGGGCAGAAGCGACGACAATGCCGAAACGATAAAGCATCGACTCGAGGTGTACGACAAAAAAACATTGCCTGTTAGCGATTATTATCGCGCCATAAACAAATATGCTGCTATAGATGGCAGTGGCACTTTCGAAGAGGTGTTTGCACGCATCACAGCAATTCTCGACCCATTGATTGAAGCGTAAATTCTCAATTCAAATAAATTCAAAACACATCATGCACTAGCACGATGTGTTTTGTTGTCTCAAAAAAATAGCTTATTTTTACAGAAATATTCAAAAAAAGCACAATGGCAGGATCAAATTTCGTTGATTACGTAAAAATATATTGTCGTTCGGGTAAAGGTGGTGCCGGTTCGGCGCACTTGCATCGCGATAACCTTACACAAAAAGGTGGCCCCGATGGCGGAGATGGTGGTCGTGGAGGAAACATAATTCTGCGCGGCAACAAACATTATTGGACGCTGATACACCTAAAATACGCCCGGCACGTTTACGCAGGCGATGGCGGAAATGGTAGTTCGAGCCGTAGCTTTGGTAAAGATGGCGAAGATCGCACCATAGAAGTACCTTGTGGCACCGTGGTTTACGATGGCGAAACTGGCGAATATCTTGGCGATGTGCTCGAACACGACCAAGAGTTGGTAATTGTAAAAGGAGGTAGAGGCGGACTTGGCAACTGGCATTTTCGCACAGCAACCCGACAAACACCTCGTTTTGCTCAACCAGGCGAACCACGCATCGAAAAAACTTTGATTCTTCAACTCAAAGTTTTGGCCGATGTAGGTCTCGTGGGCTTCCCCAATGCCGGAAAATCAACTTTGCTATCGGTGGTTTCGGCAGCAAAACCCGAAATTGCCGACTATCCTTTTACTACACTTGTACCTAATTTGGGCATTGTGTCGTATCGCGACAATCAATCATTCGTAATGGCCGACATCCCAGGCATCATCGAAGGTGCATCGGAAGGGCGCGGCTTAGGCTTGCGTTTTCTTCGTCATATCGAGCGCAACTCAATATTATTATTCATGGTGCCAATCGATGCCGACGACATTACTAAAGAATATGGCGTATTGCTCAACGAATTGGAACAATACAATCCCGAATTGCTGTTGAAACAAAAAGTTTTGGCCATAACCAAAAGCGACATGCTCGATGATGAACTTATTGAAGAAGTGCGCAAATCATTGCCCAAAGAAGTTCCGCATGTGTTTATTTCAGCAGTATCGGGCAAAGGCATTACCGAGTTGAAAGACATTTTGTGGACAGAAATCAACAAAGAATCGAACCATATTATCGAAATTTCGCACAAGCCAATGGTGATAGAACCAAAATTGATTGATGAGGATGATGATTACGATTTTGAGGAAGAAGACGATGACTTTAACGAGTATTTTGATGGCAGCGAAGATGATGACGACGAGGATTTGAGTAAATACAAAGGAATAGGTTGGGACGATTTATAATATCGCGCTACATAAAGCACAACAAAGGCACAAGTATTTTGTGCCTTTGTTGTTTTAGCACAGCACACTTTAATTTCGATACGCATGAACCTTTATGGTGTACAACTGTTTTTTAAAGTGCGTGTGTGAATTGTTATTTTTACATTCAATAAAAATTTAAAGAAATAATATGATATCATGAGTTCGGAACAGAAAAGTGCATCGCGTTGGTTAAATAAAAGCATTGTTGAAGCTAGATTAAATTATTTATATGCTTCGATATTAACACTATTAAGTGCAATATGCTTTGTGGTTTTTAGCTGGTATTTGTCCGATTTTGCAGCCGCATGGCTTGTCGACAACACAGTTGAACCCACGAAACTATTATATGCAATGCTTTTTATTGCAGGCAGATATGCTTTGGCGCATTTTGCATCGGTAGTAAACTACAATGCTGGCAACGCCATTGTTTCGAAAATGAAAACAGCAATTTATCCAAAACTATTGCACAACAATCAGACGGATTCGATTGCGAGCACATTAATGGTAACCAGGGCCGTAGATGACATGCGCCCCTATTTCTCATTTTTCATTCCCTATGCCATAGCGTCGGTATTGGTGAGTTTGCTATTGGTTATTGTTAGTTTCATGGTCGACCACTGGGTTGCATATGTGCTGATGCTCGTTTTTTTGGTTATTCCAATGCAAATGATTGTAATTGGTGTTGGTGCCGAAGCTTTGCACAAAAAACACATCGATTTATTTTTAAAATATTCGGCCGTATTTTACAATCGCTTGCACACCATAGCCGAAATCGTAAATCTCGACAATCTTAAGTCGCAAGAAAACTTCCTTTCCGAAAAAAGTCAGTCGCTCAACAAGGCAACAACAAATGTTATGCGCGTAGCCATTTTGTCATCGGCCGTGCTCGAGCTTTTTGTTACAATAGCCATTGCCGCCGTGGCAATTTATTTAGGGATGAGCCTTTTGGGCATCATGCCAGGACCAAATTATGGCAAAGGCTACGATTTTCAGTCGGCATTGTTTTTACTGATGCTTGCGCCCTACTTCTTTTTTTATTTACGAAAATTTGTAAGTGCTTATCACGACCGAAACAGGGCTGTAGCATCGGCAAAACTACTGATGCCCATCTTTGCCGAAGAAGCAAATACCCAATTTGCAAACGAAGCCGAAGCGATCAAAACCTTCGAAATTAAAGCTTTGAACTTTGCATATCCCAACACAGCTGTAAAAGTGCTACACAACATAAATCTTACATTACCTACAAAAGGTTTGGTGCTTGTGAAAGGAATTTCGGGGTCGGGCAAATCGACATTACTAAAAATATGCGCGGGCAGCTTAAGTATTAACGATGGCAAAGTGGAGATAAACGAACAAAACAACGATTGGTCGCAACAATGGCTAAAAGCCAACACATCGTACATGAATCAATTCCCATTTATTTTTGATGGTACATTGGGCTACAATGTTTTTCTCGGCAGCGATGGCACACAACAAAAAGACTATCCACCATTTTTAAATAAAATATTAGCAAAAAAACAAGCAGGTTGGCAAACGCAACTAACCCACAATGGCAAACAACTTTCGGGCGGCGAAAAGCAATTGATAACCCTTGCTCGCATGATGATGCACCCGCGCGCATTAGCCATTTTGGATGAGCCAACAGCAAATTTAGATGCCGAAACCGTAGCTGTAATACTTGAGCAAATTGTGCAAATGGCACAGCAAAGCTTGGTAATAGTGGCATCGCACGAAGATAAATTCGACAGCATTGCACATACTGTACTCAACTTGAATTGGGGCGAACAAATGAAGAATTAAATCGCAGCATTTTTATTTTTAATTGAATAATACAACTTTATGAATAGTTTTTTGCAAAAACAGATATTTCAACCATTGTGGGGTCGATGGCTCGCAGGCATTTCGTTGTTGTTGTTTTGGACAGTGGCATTTGTTGCGCTTCCAGCAATATCGGGTTGGTTTTTGGCGGCTTCGAGTGTGGCATTTGCAACAGCCAATGTTTTGTTTGCTTATCTCATCCCATCGTCCATCATTCGGTTATTAACTTTAATGCGAACAGCAACACGCTATTTCGAGCGATTGGAAAACCATAAAACTACGCTCGACGCACAACGACGCATGCAACTTGCAATTTTTCGGTCGGTAGCTCGTTTTCCCTATTTCAAAAAACAAGTAAACAACAATTCAACCATACTCGAAAACAGCACACATGGCATCGATTTAATTTTAAATCACATACTTTTGTGGCTTTTGCCATTTGCAACATTATTAATTACAATCGTCATTTACTTTGTATTTCTTGCATTTTTTTCGCAAATCATAGCATTCGAATTTCTAGTTTCATCGGCATTGCTTTTGTTTTTAATACCACAATATATTTTTCGGAAAAACGCCCTCTTGTATGCAAAATTAAAAATTTGCCGCGAGGATAATAACCAAGCACTTATACAGAGTTTTAGAGGTCGGATAGAAATATCGAAATACAATCTCGAACAAAAAGCGATTGCACAACATCAAACACGAATGTTAGCAATGGAGGATTTGGAGCGAAAGTTACAACACAACTCATTCACGCTGCAAATGATAATTGGACTAGGTTTTAGCTTAATAGCTGCATTTGTATTGTGGAGCTTTAGCAACAACAACATGGATGCGGCGTTGGCAATTGGAGTGTTTTTTGGTGTTTTGGCACAAGCCGAATTGGCCGAAATGCTCTTTTCGGGAAAATCGGAAAAAAGCTCGGTGGCACATCAGATGAATGATTTACAAACAATTATCGACGATGGTGCAAAAACCGAAGAAAAGCAAGAAATTAAAGGTAAATTCGAGGCAATTGAGTTGAAAAACTTCGCAGCACAAATTCCCGAAACAACAGTAATTACCGAAGTTTTGAATTTAACTATCAACAAGGGCGAATGGATAGCTTTGTATGGCGAAACTGGCAAAGGCAAATCAACCTTTTTAAACAGTTTGTTTTATCCTGAATATCGTCGTGCAGGCGAAATGCTTTGGGATGGGAATACGGCAGTTGCACACTTACCAGTGCCACAATGCATTTATGTAACCCAAAAGGCCTACTTACTTACAGGCACATTACGCGAAAACTTCGAAGGCTTTAACGAAGCAGACATTGCAATTGCGCTCGAAACAGTTGATCTAAGCGCATGGCACAAGGCATTGCCCAATGGCTTAGATACATGGATAGGCGAAAATGGCGAAACTTTGAGTGGAGGTCAACGCAAAAAACTTTTACTCGCACAAGCATTATTAAAAAAACCATTGTTTTTAGTAGTCGACGAACCTACTGCGGGTATAAGTACCGAAAATGCAATTGCTATTTTCAAAAAAATAAAACAACAAAATCCGCTGATGACAATTTTAATGGCAACGCACTTAAAAGATTTTGAAAAGCATGTTGATAAGGTAATAAAAATTTGATTTTATGTCGTTTATATCCGAAAATTATTTTAATTTACCCAATGTCAGCGCCTTTAGCACAAGTCGCAGTTCAGGCTACAGCAAAGGTGTTTATGCGGCATTTAATATTAGTCCATACACGGGCGATGAACCGCAAAATATAGCACGCAACAAAGCCGCTTTAGTCGAAATATTGCAAACAATACCCGAGAACCTGATATTTCCATACCAAACGCACGACGACAAAGTGTTGCTTATTGATAATGATTTTTTATTATTGCCAAGACACAATAAAACAGCACTTTTGCATGGTGTCGATGCGCTCATATGCAATGTAAAGCACATTTGCATTGGCGTAAACACGGCCGACTGTGTGCCCATACTGTTGTTTGACACACAAAACAATGTATCGGCAGCCATACATGCTGGGTGGCGCGGCGTAGTAAAAAATATTGTGAGCAAAACCATTGCTAAAATGACAAGTGAATTTGGCACAAAACCTCAGGAATTGCATGCAGCCATTGGCCCATGTATTTCGGGCAAAGTGTACGAAGTTGGAGCTGAACTACTCACCGAATTTGAAAACGCTGGTTTTGATAATTCGCAGATATTTATTGAGAACCCTTTGCGTGTCGACCTTGTGCGGGCAACCGAAATTCAACTTGCAAACGCAGGACTTACAAACGCAAACATATACAAATCAAACATCTGCACCTACACGCAAAGCGAACATTATTTTTCGGCACGCAAACTGGGAATAAAATCGGGAAGATGCTTTAGCGGAATTGTAATGCGGTAGTTGTGATAGGTTGACATTCCACACATTTCCCTTCACACACGCTATTTCCGCCCAAAATCGGCAGGGATTTCGCCCCATGCTTCGGTTTCCCATTTCAGTATTTGTGTGGTGTAGGTGTTGTTGGCAAGCCATTTTTCGGCGCGTTCGATGAGTTCGAAAACAATTTTGTTGTTATCGCTTTTTTCGAGCAATGTTTTGGTCTTTTTGTTTTTTACCCAAGCAATGGCCGTTAAACTGTCGGAATATATAGGCAAATCGGAGTTTTTTTGTTTCAACAAGGCCAATGCATGCACCAAAGCCAAAAATTCGCCAATATTATTTGTGGCATTTTCGAATGGCCCTTGCACAAACATTTTCTCGCCCGTTTTGGTGTAAACGCCTTGATATTCCATTTTACCCGGATTGCCACTACAGGCGGCGTCAACACTTATACTGTCGGTAATGGGCTCGCCCACTTTTGCGCGTAACTCAGCATTGCCTGTTGCAGGCTTTTTGTTTTTGCCAACAAAGTCCCAGTAGGGCGACAAAAAAGCTTCTTGTGCTTGGGCTAAGCTCTCGAAAGCTTTAAATTTAGCTTCGGGATATCCGTGTGTTTGTTGTTTGCATTCGTCCCATGTTTTATAAATACCAGGCTCGAAACCATCCCATACAACAAAGAATTTATTTTTTTTCGCCATCTCTTTTTCTTTTTGCTTTAATTGTTCGATGATTTTTAGTAGCACCTATGCCTGCGCAACATCTTGCTTTACATGGTCTTCGTATTTATGTTTCCAGCGCTTGTGCGACCACAACCACAATTCGGGTTGTCGTTTTATTTGTTCTTCGAGCAAATCGAAATAACGGTCGGTAATGCTATAATTGGGCCATTCAATGCAATTTTCGGCAATCATTTCGATATTACATTGATAATATCCTTTTTTTTTTTTTGTCATATT
>CAZEVV010000022.1:0-9908 GCA_964515675.1 uncultured Paludibacter sp.
TTAATTTCTCGTTTGTGCTGCCTTTAATTTGCTTTGTAGTTATTGCAATTTATGGCTACCGAACAGTGAAAGTATTGAAATAGAACTAATAAGAAAAGGGAATTAATTTGAAGATTTGAAATTTGAAGATTGTGAACACCAGCAACTTATTAAGTATTATTTGCTTCATAAATTACTTAGCACAAAAACGAATAGAAATTTGTGATTTTGCTGTAATGTATTAATCGAATAACGAAATCAGTATTCACATTGCTTTTCATCTTCTAGATAAAATCTGAAATACAAGCAATTAATGAAATGTAAACCGTTGCAAATACATCAAACTTGCATCATTCAATTCAAATAACATTAAATCAATAAAAATATGTCAACAACATACAAACGCTATTGTAAAACGCTCGAATTGCGTAACGATGCCGATTTAATTGAAGCTTATAAATTGGCGCATGCCAAAGAAAATATCTGGCCCGTAGTGAACGAAGGCATGAAAAAAGTAGGCATCATCGACATGGAAATATATATTTTAGGTAATAAATTATTCATGATAATGGATACAACTCCTGATTTCGACCACGACAAATCGATGGCTTTGTTAGCCACTTTGCCACGACAGGCCGAATGGGAAAAACATATGGCGCAATTCCAAAACACAAGCGAAAACGCAACAGCCGACGAAAAATGGCAAGTGATGGAACGTATTTATAAGTTGGAATGATTGGGAAATTTTAAGATTGGGAAATTTGAAAATTTGTCCCGATTGCTATCGGGATTGAAAATTTGAAGATTCCGGAAACAACTAAAAGTGACTATAAATGAACATTTTAGTCATAATCAAATACAACATTTTGCTATGTATTTTCATTCAAAATTAATAATTGTAACAGCACTTTGCACTCTCAAAATTTTCAAATTAATATAATTTCTCATCCCGATAGCAACGGGACATGTTTCATTTTTAATTATTCATTTTTCATTTTTAATTCTTATGAAAATAGATAGTCATCAGCATTTTTGGCATTTCAACACCCGCGATTATGGGTGGATGGGTGATAATATGTCGAACATAAAGCGCAACTTTTTGCCTGCCGAGCTAGCACATACATTGCAAAGCGAAGGGTTCGATGGTTCAATTGCAGTGCAGGCGCGTCAGTCGCTCGCCGAAACCAATTGGCTGCTCGATTTAGCCAACGAAAACCCTATTATAAAAGGTATTGTGGGCTGGGTCGATTTACAATCAGAAAATGCACAGCACGAAATTGAAACTTTTGCAGCGCATCCCAAAGCGGTTGGTGTTCGTCACGTAATTCACGACGAGGAAGACGTTGACTTTATGCTTCGACCTGCATTTGTGGGCGGTGTTAAATTGCTCGAACAATACAATTTGGCCTACGACATACTCATTTTTGCAAAACATTTGCCCAACACATTGAAATTTGTTGAGCAATTTTCCGAAAACCAAATTTTTGTTGTGGACCATATTGCAAAACCCAGCATTAAACCACAGTTGCTCGAACCATGGGCCGAAAATATGCGTTTACTCGCTAAGCACAGCAATGTATATTGTAAAGTTTCGGGAATGGTTACCGAAGCCGATTGGGAAAACTGGCAATACGAAGATTTTGTGCCTTATCTCGATGTTGTTTTCGAAGCTTTTGGCTCCGATCGCATACTTATTGGGTCGGATTGGCCCGTGTGCCTTGTGGCTGGGTCGTATCACGAAATTATGAACATTGTAAAAAAATATATTCAAAAATTTGACATTGAAACACAAAATAAAGTACTCGGTTTGAATGCAATGAAAGCATACAAACTGAAAGGATAAATAACTACTCAGTCCCCCCCCGACCCCCACATGGGAGTTGGTAATAGGCTGTTTACGTAACACTTGCATTATACAGCTAAAAATATCGTTTGTTGAAAATGATTAAATTGGAATCAGTTATTTGATTCTTATTTATATCATTAGTAAAAATACTTGTGTCAAAAGCAAGCAAATATGTGCTGATTTATAACAATTACAATTCGACTCATACAACGTCATATAAATCAAACCATAAACAAATCCAAGTTTAAAAAACAAAGATTTTGTTTATAAGAGAATTAAAAGTAAATTAAAAATTCATTTCAATCGCCAAACTCCATGGTTGGAGTAATTAAAAAGGCAAAAAATATAAAAACAATGAAAGCATTTGCAATAACAGAACAATACAAGGTTGAAGCAGTGGAAATTGCCGAACCAAAAATGAACAGCACTGATGTGCTAATCGATGTGCATTATATTGGGCTTTGTGGTAGCGACCTCAACTCGTACCGCGGCCTAATGCCATTTGTAACTTTGCCTCGCATACCTGGGCACGAAATTAGTGGCTTGGTAATCGACAAAGGTGCCGATGTGCCTGCAAGCATAAACATTGGCGACAAAGTAACAGTTTCGCCTTACACGCGTTGCGGCATTTGTCCTTCGTGCCGTGCAGGCCGCGACAACTGCTGCCAGTTTAACCAAACACTGGGCGTGCAACGCGATGGCGCACTTACGCAACGCATTGCCGTGCCTTTCGAAAAAGTTTTTGCTAGCGAATCGCTTTCGCTAGAAGAACTTGTATTGGTTGAGCCACTGAGTGTAGGCTACCACGGAGCAAACCGAGCTACTGTTTGCGAAACCGACACCGTACTTGTGCTTGGTTGTGGAACAATTGGCATGGGTGCATTGTGTGCTGCTGTGCGCAAAGGTGCAACAGTTATTGCGCTCGATATTGACGATGCAAAACTTGAACAAGCACGCAAATTTGGAGCAAAATATTGCATAAACTCGCGCACCGACAACGCTCGCGAAATTATCGACAGCATTACCAACAACGAAGGCGTTAGTGTGGCCATCGAAGCGGCCGGAACGCCCATTACCTTTAATATGGCACTCGACTTGGTGGCTTTTGCCGGACGAATTGTATCTATCGGATACTCGAAAAACGAAACCCCAATTAAAACACAAATACTTGTAAGCAAAGAACTGAATATTTACGGCTCGCGCAATGCTTTGCGTGTTTTTCCATCGGTCATAAATATGTTCGAACGCAAAGAGCAACCATTTACCAACATGATTACCAAAGTTTTCGCATTCGACCAAGTGGAAGATGCATTCAAATATTGGAACGAAAACACAGGGCAGGTTTCCAAAATTCTTATTAAATTGAAATAAAAAACATTGCGACAATTATTGTACAATTTATGGCAATAGCACACAAATAGAGTAAGCAGTATTCTAAATATCTGTTTGCTCTATTTTGATTTACAGAAATAGACAAAATTTTCGTTGAAAATTATAATTATTTAATTCATAGACATGTTGCGCTAATTTTTATTCACTTAATGCTACATATATCTGCAATTTTGCATATATTTGCAAACTAAATTTGGGTATAAAGCACAAAAAATGATAATTCATAAAGTTTTCAGTAAATTTCGAGAGAAAGCCAAGCGTTTTGCAAAAAACACCCATGCCGATTCAAGTCAACACACGAATCAGTTATGGTCGGTTTCGCATGAAACAAAGCCGCAACAAGAAATTTTGAACAGAGAACAAAAAAAATTGCATATACGCAACGAAGAAATCGATTTCGAGAATGAAAGAGAATACTACCGCGATATTTTCAATAATCAACCTGCCGGCATGTACCGCCTTCGGGTTTTTGCCAATTCCAATTGGGAGTTAAACAAATTAAAAAACAATAGCAAATCGCCCTACAGAATGGAATTTGCTACTGATAAATATTACGAAATAATTGGTCTGTCGAAACAAGAATTAGCTGTCAATCCCAGTTTATTTATCAATTATTTTAGTCCCAACGACCAAATGTCATTTATTAAGGCAAATAATATTGCCAACAAAAAGCTAAAACCATTTCGTTGGGAAGGTGCTTTGACCCACAACAACAAACGCAAATGGTTACGTTTTGAGTCGCTACCACACAAAATCGACAATGGCGACATTATTTGGACTGGCATTTTGTACGACAATACCGAATGGAAAAATGCAAGCGAAGAGCTCGAGAAAAGCCGACTACAACTCGAAGATGTGCTTGCTGGAGCAAAAGTGGGTACTTTGGAGTGGAATATACAAACGGGAAAAGTGCGTTTCAACGAGATGTGGGCACGCAACCTAGGGTATTCTACTACCGAAATTAAAATAGGTTTGGTATTTGTTGGGGCAAATGGTTGGAAATTATTAACTCACCCCGACGATATACCTTATGCCGAAGAGATGTTGCAAAAACATTTCTCGGGCGAGTTGCCCTACCACCAAGTAGAAGTGCGCATGAAACACAAAAGTGGCAAATGGGTGTGGATAAGGCAGGAAGGCAAGGTAAAAACCTGGACACCCGACGGTAAGCCCGAACTGATGTATGGCACACATACCGATATTACGGCGCGCAAAGAAGCCGAATTAATGATGAGTAGGGTAAACGACGAACTCGAAATACGCGTAGCCAAACGTACAGCCGAGCTCGAAAAACTAAATGCCGAGCTCAAAATTGCCGAGCAAAAGTTTCGTACAGTGGCCGATTTTTCGTACACTTGGGAGTATTGGCGTGGCATGGATGGCAAAATTGTTTTTATGTCGCCATCGGTTGAATATATTACGGGATATAGCGTAGCCGAATTTGAAAGCGACCCCGATTTGATAAACAAAATTGTGTACAAAGCCGACATTCGCATTTGGGAAGCACACTTGGCCGAACGCTGTCAGTGCGAAATAAACGACCGCAGCATGGAAGTGACATTCCGAATTATTACTAAAAGTGGCGATATACGTTGGATAGGGCATTTGTGCCGATGCATTACGGTGGATGGCGTTAATTTAGGTATTCGTGTTTCTAACCGCGACATAACCGACAGTGTGACAGCCAACAATGCTTTGCTCGACATAACCGTAAAAGTTGAAGAGCGCGAACGTAACCGTTTCTCGCGCGAACTGCACGATGGCATTGGGCCATTGCTGTCGACAGTGAAACTATATTTCGAGTGGCTAGCCGATACCGACGATGCCGAAAAACGCAAAATGATTATTCAAAAAGGTGGTTATTGTCTCGAAACGGCCATCGAAACTACACGCGAGTTGGCACACGGCATGAACTCGCAACTGCTTAATAAATTGGGCTATGCAGTGGCTATAAAACAGTTTGCCGATCGTATTAACGATACCAATAAAATAAATATTAGCTTCAGTTGTAACACCAACGAGAGATTCAACGACTTTATCGAAACAACACTCTATCGCATTAGCACAGAGCTAATTAAAAACACTTTGAGCTACGGAAATGCATCCGCGGTTGAAATAATATTTAATTACGATAATCAAATTAACGAAATATTTTTCAGTTATATTGATAATGGCATTGGTTTTGATATGGAGAAAATTGCTGAAAAAAGCAACGGACTTGGCATAATGAACATACAGCAAAGGGTGAAGGTATTGCAAGGCACAATACACATGCATTCGAAACCTGGCGAGGGTCATAAAACCGAGATTCGCATTCCTGTTGAAAATGTTGTGTAAAACTAACGAAAATAAAAGCTTATAAAAATGAATAAAATAATAGTTGTCGACGACCATTCATTGTTTCGCGAAGGCATTAAGTTGCTAATTGAGAACGAACAATTGGGACAAGTGGTGGCCGAAGCCGAAAATGGCAAAGCTTTTCTCGAACTTCTACAAACGCATACCCCCGATTTGGTGATTATGGACATTGAAATGCCCATAATGGGTGGTCTCGAGGCCATTCGCAAAGGCCTGGCTATTAACCCCAAACTAAAATTTTTGGTACTAACCATGCTCAACGACAAAACCAACTACACCGATATAGTTTATGCGGGCGCAATGGGTTTTGTGCTTAAAACCGCGGGGAAAAGCGAGTTCGAACGTGCCATCAATAGCATTGTAAATGGCGAAAGTTATTTCTCGGCCGAAATCTTACGTCAACTACTGCTGAACACACCCACCGAAACGAACGAAAAATTATTGTCGGACAACAAAAACAATGATCTAACCGAACGCGAACAAGAGGTACTTCAGCTCCTTTGCAATGGTCTTTCGGTTTCCGAAGTGGCCGAAAAAGTTTTTCTGAGCGTAAAAACCATCGAGGCACATCGCTCCGTTTTACTCCGAAAAACAAAAACACGCAACACCATCAACCTGATATTACACGCCATAAAAAACAAAATGGTTGAGCTATAAAGCGCATTCATATTTTAAAAATCAATCAACGAAATAGCATCATTTTGCAAAAGCAATATGATGCTTTTTATATTGTGGCAAGCCCTATAATTACATTGAGATGAAATAATCCAAAACAAAAAAAACAATACACAATCACTAAAACTCAAACTTGCATACAACAAACAACTCGTAAAATGGGCAATTTAAACCCAAATAGTGTAAACCCTGATGCAAAATTAGGGTTTACACCAATACATTTTCAGGGTTTTTTATTGTGCTTAATAAAATTAACAGCCTTATTTTTGCAAAGTTAATTCAGCTGTACAAAAAAAAATGGAGCATATGAACGAAATAATAATTGTCGACGACCATCTTTTGTTTCGTGAGAGCCTAAAGCTACTCATCGAAAAAGAAGGCTTTGGTCGCGTCGTTGCCGAAGCCCAAAACGGCTTGGAATTGCTCGATTTGCTAAATATTTATACCCCCGATCTTGTGATAATGGACATTGATATGCCATTTATGAATGGATTAGAGGCTACAAAAATTGCATTAGGAAAAAATCCGAACCTAAAAATTTTGTTGCTTACAATGATGAGCGAATATGTAACATTTGCCGACATTGAAACTTCGGGTGCAATGGGTCATGTAATGAAATCGTCGGGAAAAAAAGAGTTGGAATTTGCCATAAAAAGCTCAATTGCGCATTAAACAAACTACTAATAAATTTATAAACAATTACTTAAAACAAAAAATTATGTATTTTTCTATTCTATCAAAAAAATTCAGAAAATTCGGCACACTATGCGCATTTTCGCTTATTGCTGTTGCTTTAACAAGCTGCGACCCTAATGCCGATGTCGACACAACAGGTCCACTCAACGAGTTTCTTATGTCGATGTCGTCTATCAGCAATCAAATGCCCGCCATTGCTGAGCCAACTGTCGAAAAAATCGAACGTGACACAACCGAAGAGTATTACTACAAAATTGACTATTACAAAGCAGCTGCTGGTTTCGACGAGCAATTGGTAATGAACCCACAAACCGATGTTATTTACCCTGGTGCACTTATTAAAGGGGAATCGATTTTGGATGGCACTTACACTTTAATTGCTGCAAAACGCAAACCAATTACCATTTCAACATCCTTGCTTGGTGGTGCCAACAGCTCAATTGTTGTAAACGACCCCAAATTATCGACCATACGCGAAGCGGTAAACACGCTTATGAAACAAGAGTACGATGTGCCTTATGCAAACATGTCGTTCACCATCGAACAAGCCAACTCGGAGCAACAACTTAACTTGGCATTACGTGCAAGCTACAAAGGTGGTGGTGTAAATGTAAAAGGTGGATTCGATTTCTCGAACAAAAAAGTAAAAACACGCCTCGTAGCAAAGTTTATTCAAAGCTACTATACACTCGATATGGATTTACCCAACAAGCCAGCCGACCTTTTCGATGCCGATGTCGACCGCAGTTTGTTTGGCGCTTTTATGCCCATGTATGTATCAACAGTTACATTCGGGCGTATGGCTCTTTTCACCATCGAATCGGAACTTAGCGAAAGCGAAGTACGTACTTTCTTAAATGCGTCGTATGCCAATGTAAAAGGTTCGGTATCGGCCGATTTTAATTCGCTGCAAGCAAAATCGACCATGAAAGTATACATTCTTGGTGGTAGTGGCGCCAACGCTAGTGCAACTATCAATGGTTTCGACGACTTTAAAAAATATATTACCGAAGGTGGTAACTTCTCGAAAACATCGCCAGGAGCACCAATTTCATACAAACTTCGCTATATTAACGACAATAAAGTTGGCAAAATAGTATTTGCTGCTTCGTACCCAATTGTAACAGCAATACCACGTACCGACAATATTGTTTATGATATCAAAGCACTCATGACGCATATGAAAATTAATGCAAGCGATGCTGGTGGTAATGTTGAGTTATATGGTACTGTAAAATCGTGGCCTCATAGCTTGGGCGAAGGTGCTTCGCATTTCCATTTCAATGTTCCTTCGAATAATTACAGCGATTTTAATGAAAAAGCAAGTCATACCTTCCCTGTAAATACGATTACCGAGAAAGAATGGACAGAGCTAAAAGGAGATGACAAAATTTCAGTGAGAATTGATTTAAAAGAAGCTGACACAGGCGCCGATGATGTGTTTGCGGCAACAACTTTCGAGGTTCCAGTTTCAGAAATTATAACATCGATGAATCAAGGCTTTTATCAAAAAGATGGTTTCAAAGTTTACTCAGGTACACAATCAATCGACTTTACATTCAAATTCACACCAACAATGCGCCGTGTGAAATAAAAAAGATATTTCTCAAAAAAAATACCTTGCAAAATTATCTTTTTACTCGACATTCGTCGCTGATGAGTTAAAATTTTTCAACCGATTTATTCGATGGCGAATGTCACTCTGTGATTTAAATGTTTCTCTTGATTTACAACAAAAAGGAACCGCTTCTCAGCAATGGGAAGCGGTTCTGATTTTTTTTGCGGCCTAGACGAATTGTTATTCATCTGGCACAAATAGCATTGTCAGCAACAATTTGGAACACAACATCTAATCTTTAATTCGATTGAGATTTTTCAATTCTATCACGAATACTCAAACTTATGCCTTCGAAAGTTTGCCAACCCGATGCATCGGTAACACGTATCATAAAGTGGTAGTTGCCTGTATCCACATTGGCCGGAATGCTAATTTGCCCTGTTGCAAAAAACTCTTTTTTTCCTGCTTCAATTTCAAATTGATTGATGAAAAGAAATGCATGTGTGGCCGTCTTTTTGGGGTCGAGCAAACATTGTGTTGGCGAAGTACTATGCGTATGATGGTCGAAATTGTGATGCATCTCGATACTGTACGAGCCCAAAGCCAAATTATCGGTCAGCTTAAAGCGATATGTAAATGTTTCGCCTCTATAAACCTCAACACAATTTGTTGGAAACGTACTTTCATATGTCATATCAATCACTGGCAACACATCATCTTTCATGCTATCGGTGCATGCAAGCAATAGGGCTGGCAACAATATGAACAATAGTACGCGTTTTTTAATCTTTAGCATAATGTTGTATTAATTTTTCCCGACAACTATCGGAATTGAAGGATTGAAAGAATTTAAATCACTTAATTTCAATAAACTGACAGCACTATGTCGCCTATTTATTTCGATTGAATTTTCACTTCAATTTCATCCTCAAAATCTACTGTATTTCCTTCCATATCAACAACTTTAATATGAACATGGTAATGTCCTGCTGGCGCTGTCGATGGCACATCGATATGCTCGTGAAACTCAGTATTTTTTACACCTGCATATTTGCCAGTATAAGTTTTCTCAAATTCCCAAAACGCATTCACATCGGTTGTCGATTTTACTTTCAGTGCAGGTGCACTTGCATGTTCACCCTCGGGATGTATACTCAGTTCGATACGTGCTATTTTTTTAGGCGCCTTAATATCGGCTTCGATGTGCAAATCGGTACCCGCAAAAACTATTTTTGAATTTTCTGAACCAAGTTCAGTTACTTTAATCGAAGGCATATCAGCCGTTTCGCTACACGAAGTCAATACAAATGCCGATAACAGCATCACTACAGAAAAAATTCTAATTGTTTTCATTTTCTTGTTTTTAATAATTGTTATTTATCTAATTTTAAAATTCATTGTCCT
>CAZEVV010000022.1:10008-21892 GCA_964515675.1 uncultured Paludibacter sp.
ATTCAAATTTGAAATCCTACATTCATCATAAAATTCCGTCCCATGCCAGGCACTTCTATCAAACGATAAAAACTGGTATGGTCGTAGTAGCGTATATTAAGTATGTTTTTAATCTCCACATTCAGTTTCGCCTCAAAATTCCTTATTACCAAGCGTGTACCAGCACTAAAATGCAGCAAGGCATAACCCGGTGTTTTCTTTTCGGGCGGTACTATATTATTTTGCGATGCCACAGCTTGCAACTCCAAACCCACCGTTGGGTCCACGAATATTGCTTTTGTTGCCGGCATATAATTTACACTCCAATGGCTGCGCAATGGTGGCGAAAATGGCAATGTATAATCTTTTTTAGCTCCCGAAAGTTGCTGCGAGAAAATATATTCAATATCCGCCGAAAATTTCCATTGTTTATTTAAATTGTAATCAACCAACATCTCACCTCCTGCCCTAAAAACCTCACTTTCGCTGTAGTTATAAATTTGCTGCGCCTCGTGATACAATGCTGTTGGATTTAAATAAATATAGTTGGGAAAATAATTTGCAAACGGACTTATCTCGAACTGCCATTTTGCTTTGTTTAGCGTAAGTTGCATATCCAACTGATACGATATTTCGGCCGACAAGCTTGCATCGCCACGTTCATATCGATACATATGATAATTTATACCGTTCGAAGCCAACTCTTTGGCTGTAGGCGTTCTGAAACTTTTACCCACATTTATTTTCCATATTGCATTTTCGTGTTTTGCAACAGCGCCCAAGGCCCAACTTACATTATCGAAACGCTTTTCGATGGCCATTGCACGCTGTACGTACTCGTTTGTATTATTGTTTTGTGGCGTTGCATACCAATCAAAATAATCGCTCGTTTGCAAAACAACATAATCATATCTTAAACCCCCATTTAGTTTCCAAACATTGTCGAGCATTACCTCATCAAAAACATAGATGCCAGCATTTTTCTCCACAAAACTTGGCAATAAAAATCCCCAGCCTGCCGTTTTGTTATTCTGAATTTCGGCATTTGCACCAAAGCTCATTTTGTGCGTTTTATGTTTCGGCAATTGCAATTTCAGTTTGGCAGTCCAAGTATCTTTTAGGTAATGTCTTTCGAGCGTGTCGGGCGGCAAAGGCATAAAGCCATGTGCTACACGTTCCGAAAACTCTTTGCGGTTGTTGCGTTGAAAAGCAAAATCAACATTGAGCAAATAATCGCTAATTGCAATAATATTATTGTTCAACACCTTGGTGTGCAACACTTCTTGCGATGGCAAGTCGATGTCGCGCATATTAGCATCGTAGTCGATGGCCGAATTCCTAATTTCCAAACCATGCGCATTGGCAAAAAAGCCCGCTTTTGTATCGTTCAAATTAAAACTCCAATGCGATGCAAAATTATTATTCACATATCCGCCAGTCAAACCTCCATTCATTTCAGCTCCCGCCGTATTGCGTAAACGATTGTTTTTTAACGGAATATTATAAGTCATATAAGTAATACTATCCACAGGCACTTTGTAGTCGGCATAAGCTTTTGCATGCAAAAACATTCGAAAATACCATTTTTCGCGAGCTTCGGTATATTTAAAAGCAAGCCCAAACAATGCATTGTTGCTATGACTATAAATATCAAGATCAGCCCATTTCGTATTTTTGGCAGGCGTAGCAATTTGCATAATATCAATCACGCCGCCAATAGCATTTGCACCATACATAAGCGCCGCCGGACCTTTTGTTATTTCGATGCGCTCCACATTATAAGGGTCGATTTCGAGGCCATGGTCGGCACCCCACTCTTGCGCTTGATGTTTGATACCATTTTCGGCCACCACAATGCGGTTAAAACCCAGCCCACGAATACTCGGCTTCGATTGTCCCGAACCAATGTCCATCGACCCAACACCCGGCAGTCGGCTCAGCGATTGCATCAAACTACCCGCTGCATTTGCCCGCACAAAAGTTTTATCAACAATTTGCAATGCCAACGAACTGCCATTTTGCAGTATTTTGCCACCACTCACCACTACTTCGTTCAGTTGTTGAGTGTTTTCGTGCAAAACCATCACATGTAAATTGTTTTGCCAAATGTTAAGCGTATCTGTTTTGCTCACATAGCCCAAAAACGATGCACGAACAATGGCCGCAGTGCCAGTCTGTACTTGCAGGTCCACTTCGCCCAACCTATTAGTTACCTTGCCCATGCCTGTTGCTACATGCACTACTGTAGCTCCTACAAGCGAATGCCCATGCACATCAACCACACGAATTTTCAAATCATGCGATTGTTGTGCCCAACTAGCAAAAATATTGAGTAAAATAAAAACCAGGATAGTGCTGTATATCTTATATTCAGCTTTCAATAATTGCATTATTTCAATGATTGCATTTCTTGCATTTACCTTTAATAATTATGTCGCTATCGGCCAGCGCAAAACCTTCGGGTAAAGCAAAACTAGGAATTTTAATATCGTTCATACAGGTAACATCGTCGCAACTTTCGCAATAAAAATGCGCATGTTCGTTTTTGTGCACATGTCCACTATCACAACAATTGAGGCCATATTTTACCACCGTATTGTTCACCACAATTTTGTGCACTATGCCACTCGTTGCCAATGTTTGCATATTTCTATAAAACGTTATCCTATCATAAGAGTCGCCCATGTGCGCTTTAATTTCGAGCTCCGAAAGCGGACGCTTTTCCTCGCCAATTGCCTCGATAATTGCAAGACGCGCCGGCGTTTTTTTTATATTGTGTAACTTAAGTATGTTAGCTGCATTCATAATTTCTGTACGTTTGTTGCAAATGAAACAATGTTTCAATTAAAATGTTTTTAGTGTACTGTTAAAAAATTACATCAAATATCAAGGAACACTGCCAGCAACTAAAATTCGAACCAAAGGTCAGCGACCAATAGGAAACATACACCAAACAAT
This sequence comes from uncultured Paludibacter sp., assembly GCA_964515675.1. Lineage (GTDB taxonomy): Bacteria > Bacteroidota > Bacteroidia > Bacteroidales > Paludibacteraceae > Paludibacter. The sequence goes on from CAZEVV010000022.1 coordinate 12,946, forward strand.
TTTCATTTTCGATTTTCATTTTTCGATTTTCTTGAAACGTGAGTTCAAAACGGTTTTCATATTTCGATTTTCATTTTTCGATTTTCGATTTTCATAAAACTTGCGAATAAAATGAATTTTCACAGCTAATTTTTGCATAAATATAAATTTAAAGGCAATTTTCGCTCTATTCACAATACATTTATATAACAATATGTAATAATATTTTGCCGAAATAAAATAATTTACTATTTTTGCAAGCGAAAATCTACGACAATGTATTTGTATCGACAAATATTTGTGGAGATATTTTTGCATTTTTATGCATTACGAATTAATTATTAATCAACTGTTAATCTCAATTCAATTATCACATGCAAGAAATCAAGTTCTTCAGTGGCGAAAACATCCCACTCGAACTCCATAAGGTACGCATAGTACAAAAGTTAAATCTCGTTCCTATCGAACGACGACTTGAAGCTCTTTACGAGGGCGGGTTCAATACATTTAGGTTAAACACAAAGGATGTGTTTTTGGACATGCTCACCGACTCGGGCACAAATGCAATGAGCGACAACCAGTTAGCTGCCATGATGCAAGCCGACGATGCTTATGCTGGTTCGCAAAGTTTTATGCGCCTACAAAAAGCGGTGGAAGATGTGCTGGGCAAAAAACTTTTGCTCCCCGTGCACCAAGGGCGCGCTGCCGAAAATATACTTTCGACAGCCTACGTAAAAAAAGGTTCGTTGATACCAATGAATTATCACTTTACAACAGCCATGGCGCACATAACGCAAAATGGCGGTCAAATAGCCGAATTGCTTTACGACGAGGCCTATGTTGTAAATTCCGACCATCCTTTTAAAGGAAATATGAATATCGAAAAGCTCGAAGAGACAATCGTGTCGCACGGAGCTCAAAATATACCTTTTATCCGCATGGAAGCGTCGACTAACCTTATTGGCGGTCAACCTTTCTCGGTACAAAACTTACGCGATGTGCGTGCATTGGCCAACAAATACAACATTCGCCTTGTGCTCGATGCAAGTTTATTGGGCGAAAATGCTTATTTGGTTTTGCAACGCGAAGAGGAGTTTAAAACGTCGAATATGGCCGACGTGATGCGCACAATGACAGCTTTGGCCGATATCGTATATTTTTCGGCACGCAAAATATCATCGTCGCGCGGTGGTGGCATTTGCACCGACAAACTAGAAGTGTACAAAGAGCTCGAAGCTTTGGTACCACTTTACGAGGGCTTTACAACATACGGCGGTATTTCGATTCGCGAAATTGAAGCCATGGCCGTAGGATTGTACGAAACGCAGGACGAAACAATGATTTGTCAGAGTCCATCGTTCATAAAATACTTGGTAGAAGCATTGCACGAAAAAGGCATTCCCGTAATTCGCCCAGCAGGCGTGCTAGGCGCTCACGTCGACGCCATGCAAGTTTGCGCACACATTCCACAAACCGAATATCCAGCAGGAGCTTTGGCTGCTGCATTATTCTTAATTTCGGGTATTCGTGGCATGGAGCGTGGGTCAATATCGAACCAACGCGACGAAAATGGAAACGAAACTTATGCCGACATGGAATTGCTTCGCTTGGCTGTGCCACGACGCGTATTTACATTGTCGCAAATAAAATACGTTGAGGATCGCCTCAACTGGCTATACCACAACCGTCATTTAATTGGCGGACTAAAGTTTGTGTACGAACCGCCCGTGTTGCGTTTCTTCATGGGAGGGCTCGAACCCACAAGCAACTGGCCTCAGGAATTGATGGCTAAGTTTAAATCTGACTTTGGCGATAGTTTGTAGGTTTAAATAAGTGTTTTTTTTGATGTGTGAAGATGCCTGCTTATCCGATAAAGCAGGCATCTTTTTTTGTTTTAAAATGCAAGAAGCTAATTTTTTTCTAACTTTGCAATATCGAAAACAAAAAAACAAGCTGCCGAAATTGAAAAACGAACAAATATATAGCGCAATAAAATGGTCGATTGCAACACTATCCATCATTTACCTTGGCTACAAGCTATACAACTACGATTATCCCGAAAAATTCGGGGAATTGCTTGCTGTAAGCATTTCGAGTAGAGCAAACTATCTATGGTTTTGCATATTACTACTGCCATTTAACCTATTAACCGAAACATTAAAATGGAAAACGCTCACTGCCAACACAGAAACTTTAAGCAACAAAATGGCTTTACAATCGGTACTTGCCGGTTTTAGTACAGGCTTTATAAGTCCCAATCGAAGTGCCGAATTTGTTGGACGCGCGCTGTATTTTGCACCCTACAATCGCGTTTCAATACTCGCATTAAACCTTTGTAATGGCGCAACACTCAACCTTGTAATTGCTGTCATCGGCATTGTATCAATCGTATTTTCAACTACACAAAGCATTACGCAAGGCTCAAACAATTTAGTTTATATATTAATAATCACATTACTTGCAATGGCAATGGTATTTGTATTTAAACTTCCACAAATAGCGAAGAAATTGAGTAAAATAAAATTCTTAAAATCGCTACTCAATGGCCTTTCGCTGCTCAATCAAAAGCAAATACTCGCAGCCATTATCTATTCGGTTATACGATACGCCATATTCTGCATACAATTTTATCTAATGCTTCAATTTCTATCCATCAACATACCAATAGCACAAGCTATTTGGACCATTCCCACCTATTATTTCATGGTAACATTTACGCCCACCATTGCCTTTGGCGAAATTACGGTGCGTAGCGCCTATGCAGTTGTAGTATTATCAAGTTTTGCCAACCACAATGCAGCATTACTTGCATTTGCAGGCTTTGCCATGTGGCTCGTAAATTTTGCATCGCCCATGATAATTTTTTATGCCATACAATTGTTTCGCAAAATATAAAAGCTACAAAAAACAAACGCCAAGAAGTAATATATCAGTTATAGCAGATCAGGAATCATTAAAACACTTAGGCTGAATACCAAAACATTACAACAAACGGATAAGATATAGCTTTTATTCTATAGCCCTTAACCATTCATCAATATCCTTGTCGTTAATGTCGCTTTGTTCGGACTTGTCGTAAATAGAAAGAAGAAAAATTTTAGTCTCGACTATTTGAACATGTGTAATAACTCTAGCGCCACCACTTTTACCTTTTTGCTTCGATGCTATGGCAAGGCGTATTTTAAAACAATTATTAGCAAGCCTTTTACCTTGTTCTGGATCCTCCTTGAGTGAAACAATTAATCCAGCAAAATCCATTTTCAGCGATGGATACTTCTTTGCTAAACGCTTAAGTTGTTTAGCAAAAAAACTTGTAACTTCGATATCATAACTCATTTAATAAGTCCTCAGCAGTTTTTAATTTTATCTTTCCTTGTTTGGCCAATGCCACTTCTTTAACTGAGGTTCGAAGTTCTTTAAAAAAACGAGCTTTAGCTGGACTAATAGCTTCAGCTTTAACAAATGACAAGCTTTGCAATAACTCCATAACAAAATCTGCCTTATTATCTTCTATATCTATAATGACTTTCATAAATTAATCAATTAATTTAAACCTATTAAATATGTATTAAACAAGCATTTGTACTTAACAAGAGTAAGTTATTGTTCGATTCAATTGTATTGTATTAAAAACTCATTTATCTTACAATTTATTACAAAACACTAAACCCTAAAAAAAACAATTACTATATTAATTCAAACACAAAAATAAACAAAATGTTTCAAATAGCAATCGATCTGGTATATCGCAGTATTGCACAACAAAAATCACTAACAATAAAACCATTAGTACAAAACTCGAAGCTATTAGTTGTACAATAATTGCAGACTCATTCTTTTCGGATCTCTCAAATGCAGCATTAAATGAAAATTCCAACTATGTAAAAACAAAATAGATCATATAAAGGACATTCGAAAATGATCAAGTAGTTTGAAGCAATGCACTCGAGACTTTTGATATTAAAAAGCATATTTCTCTCACTCCATTTTAGCACATTCTAAAATAAAACACAAAACATATTACAACAAAACAATAAACTATTTGATTTTTTAATAAAATGTAATATATTTGCAATGTAAAGCAACAATTTAGGTTGTTTGGCCTAGCTTTTGATATAATCGACTTATCAAAAAAATTAATTTCAACAGCAATGAAAAAAATAATCGTCATACTCCTCTTGGGTTTGCAGCTTACTGTGCTGGCCGACAACCCACAAAGTGCACCACGCGATGCATTTGTGCCTGTAGGTGGCGCTCGATTGATGATGCAAGTCGACAACAACAACGACACGGTTTATTTGGCATTTTTGCGCGACTTATGGATATTTCCCAAAGAACGGTTTCGCAACAAACAACAAGAACAGTTTTATTGGCGCACGGTACGCGATGTAAAGCGCACGCTGCCCTACGCAAAACTCATTTCGTCGGAACTGATTGCCATAAACATGCGCATGGTTGAACTGCCCAACGAGCGCGAACGCAAACGCTATTTAAATACTTACGAAAAAGAAGCATTTCAGAAATACGAAAAAGATTTACGCAGAATGACCATCAACCAAGGTCGGTTATTGATTAAACTAATCGACCGCGAGTGCGATAGAAATGCGTACGAACTACTAAAATCGTATCGTGGTGGTGTAAGCGCCACATTTTGGCAAGGCATGGCAAGGCTTTTTGGCTCCAACCTTAAAGCAAGTTACGATGCGCAAGGCAACGACCGAATGGTTGAACGCGTCATCCTACTAGTCGAATCAGGACAATTATAATGAATAACGAGCAAAGCATCACTTGCTCAACAATAAAACTAAATAAATTGTAATAATAAAATTACAATTGTAAGAAAAATTAGAACCAGTGGTCTAAATATGACAAACAAGTATTTTTCAAAAATTAAAAATTTATTCGACAATAGCGACCCCAAATTTGTGCCCGAAAAAACCTTTGTTCGACAACAAATTGCACGCCAGAAAGAATATCTTTCGGATATACAAAAAACAAATGAGGCTAAAATTGTATTTCAAAGCATCGAACAAGAAAAAGCATTTATCGATGCAAAAACAATTTTACTTTATTGGTCGATGCCCGATGAATTGCCTACGCACGACTTTATACGCAAGTGGAGCAGCGAAAAACAGATTTTGCTTCCCGTGGTTAAAGGCCACGAAATGCTTATTAAGCCATACAAAGACGAAGAAAACTTGGTAGCCAACAAATGGGGCATTTGGGAGCCCGATGTACAGGGTCAATTTATGCGTGCCATCGATTTGGTAATTGTACCAGGCATTGCATTCGATAAACGTAAAAATCGTTTGGGCAGAGGTAAGGGCTATTACGACAAATATTTCACGAACAAACGTATCGTAAAATGGGGCGTTTGCTTCGATTGTCAGTTGCTCGAAAAAATTCCGGCGGCGCCTTTCGATATTAAAATGGACAAAGTTTTTACTTCGTTAAGTATTGTTGAATAAATAAAGTAAAACTAAAAAGCGCAAGGGTTAAGCATTTTTCCCTTGCGCTTTTTTGTTGCTGTTTCCACTCCACATAAAGAGCAGAGGCCTAATTTACACACGCTTACCATCCTCTCAAAACAACAAAATTCATTTTTTACGCAAATTTGTGCAATATACTTAGGTTGAAGTTGAGTAACATGGCAACCCAAGCGACAAACCTATTATGGGGTAATGTGTGCTCAGAAATTACATTTAGGAGCTAAATCATTGTATAGAAACGAAACTAAAGTTTTATATAAATTTTCTTTTTATACAAATAATGTGCTATCAACCAACATATAAACACAAAACCTAATGCAAAAACCAACGACCCGGGATAATCGCCCAATGCTGGCTGCAACATATGTTTGTAAGCAAATGTTTTTAACGATGTCCAAACGCCTTGATACTGAAATCCGATATTCGATGTAAGGATTGTGATAACACCACCTGCAACAAAAACAAACATAGGATTTACACCATAAGCTTCGAAAAAAACCGACCATTTTTTTTGTCCTTTTATGTCAATAATCCATATCAACAAGGCCAAAAGCAATGCAGCCAAACCACTGGTTGTAAGCACAAAACTGCTACTCCAAGTATTTTTATTAATCGGAAAACCATAGTCGAGCAAAAAGCCTGCAAAGCTCAAAATTGTTCCCATAATGAAAAGCACTTCAATTTTTTTGTGTAAATCTTTCGATTCCGACATGAGTTTTCCGGCCCAAAAACCAATGAGAACATGCGCTATACATGGCAAGGTACTTAGCAAACCTTCTGGGTCGAAAACAATGCGTACTCCTTCAATATTGGGTGTTTTGTACATATGCGTTGCTCCAAAAATTGCTTGATCGATAACCGAAATAATATTGTTTTCGCTTAACGTATAGCTATCGAAAAAGCCAATAATGCCCCAATAAATTACAAGTAAACCGCCTGCCAACCAGGGTATGAAACGTGGACGAACAAGCAAAATACTCAAGGTTCCGAAAAACGAGATTAATGCTAAACGCTGCAAAACACCCATGATACGTAAGTTTTCGAGCGACGACATGGCCTGCCACAATTGTGTTGTAAATGCCAAATCTTCGCTACGTAAAGCATTGTACTGCCGCATCGACAATCCTAAATAACCCATTGCTAAACCAATTAAAAAAAGTAAAACCGACCTTCGCGTAAGCTTAACAAAACTATCTTTGGATAAACGGAAATCCATTTTTTTGTATGACAAATACATGGACACACCCATGATGAAAACAAAAAAGGGAAACACCAAATCGGTAGGTGTGAGCCCATCCCACGGAGCGTGTGCCAATGGAGCATACACATAACTCCAACTACCCGGATTATTTACTAACATCATGCCTGCAATGGTAATGCCACGCAACACATCGAGCGACAATAAACGTGCGCTATTCACTTTTTCCATATTTATATGTATTCAAATTTAATTTTCGTATTGCAAATATAAAGTATTTCTATTAACACAAGGCGCATTTAATAGGGATTTAAACTACAAATGAAAAAAAAACGTTTCAAATTAATATCTCTTAGCAATGGAAAATATTATTAAAGACATTGAACTGCAGTAGCATGAAAATTAAACCAAAAACAACAGCATAAAAATACACTTTACATTCAATATTAATGCAAATTGAATAGATAATGATAGCGAATTGATAAATATTGTTATATTTTGTTGCAATGTTTGCTCTATGACAATTGATGCACTAACTTTGGTCGACCAATAATTAAATTATTGAATTCAAACATAAAACAAAATACAACAAATATATAACACACAAAATATTACGAAATGAAAACGAATTACGAATTGCGCTATTCGGCGCACCCGCAAGATGCAAAGTCGTACGACACAGCACGTTTGCGCAAGGAACATTTGATTGAAACACTTTTTGCAGCCGACGAGGTAAACATGGTTTATAGCATGTACGACCGCTTGGTAGTAGGTGGAGCAATGCCTGTGAGCGAAGTATTGAAACTCGAAGCCATCGACCCATTAAAAGCAACATTCTTTTTGTCGCGTCGCGAGTTGGGCATTTTCAATGTAGGTGGCGCAGGTAAAGTACACGTACAGGGCCAAACATTCGATTTGAATTACAAAGAAGCTTTGTACCTTGGTGCAGGCGATCGCGAAGTAACATTTGAAAGCAACGACCCCAATCGTCCTGCAAAATTCTACTTCAACTCGGCTACAGCACACAAAACATTCCCCGACAAAAAAATTACCAAAGAAAATGCTTTAGTAATGGAACTCGGTTCGCTCGAAACAGCCAACCACCGCAATATAAACAAAATGTTGGTGCGCGAAGTGCTTGAAACTTGTCAGTTGCAAATGGGCATGACCGAATTGGCCGTAGGTAGCGTATGGAACACCATGCCAGCACACGTGCACAGCCGCCGTATGGAGGCATACTTCTACTTCGAAGTACCTGCCGACCAAGCTGTTTGTCACTTTATGGGCGAACCCAACGAAACGCGTCATATTTGGATGAAAGGCGACCAAGCTGTTATTTCGCCCGAATGGTCGATACACTCGGCTGCAGCAACAAGTAATTACACTTTTATTTGGGGCATGGCAGGCGAAAACTTAGATTATGGCGATCAAGATTTTTCGAAAATTACTGATTTAAAATAAAAACAACCAAACAAAAAAAATACAATCATGACTCAATTTAATTTAACAGGAAAAATTGCCTTAGTAACAGGTGCTTCCTATGGTATTGGTTATGCAATTGCTAGTGGCTATGCTAAAGCAGGTGCAACCATCGTATTCAACGACATCAATCAAGAAATGGTTGACAAAGGCGTAGCAGCTTATGCAGCCGATGGCATTACTGCACATGGCTATGTAGCCGATGTTACCAACGAAGACCAAATAAACGCAATGGTGGCACAAATTGAAAAAGAAGTTGGCGTTATCGACATTTTGGTAAACAACGCAGGCATTATCAAACGCATACCAATGCACGAAATGAGTGCAGCCGAGTTCCGTCAAGTAATTGATATCGACTTGAATGGCCCTTTCATTGTTGCTAAAGCAGTACTACCTTCGATGATGAAAAAAGGTGCTGGCAAAATTATTAACATTTGCTCGATGATGAGCGAGTTAGGCCGCGAAACTGTTTCGGCTTATGCAGCTGCAAAAGGCGGATTGAAAATGTTGACTAAAAACATAGCATCGGAGTATGGCGAATATAATATTCAGTGCAATGGTTTAGGACCTGGTTATATTGCTACGCCACAAACAGCTCCTTTGCGCGAAGAAGGTCATCCTTTCAACTCTTTCATTATTGCAAAAACACCTGCTGCACGCTGGGGAACGCCTGAAGACTTGATGGGACCTGCAATTTTCTTGGCTTCAGAAGCTTCGAATTTTGTAAACGGACACGTACTTTATGTTGACGGTGGTATTTTGGCTTATATTGGCAAACAACCGAAATAAAAAATTATAAATT
>CAZEVV010000023.1:0-1587 GCA_964515675.1 uncultured Paludibacter sp.
AACGATAAAAAACCTACAAGCAAAATTGAAAAAAGCCATCAACGAATATGGTTTGATTGCCGGCAACGACCATATTTTGGTGGTGCTATCGGGCGGAAAAGATTCGTTGGCTTTGGTTGAATTATTGGGCGAACGCAGTAAGATATTTGTGCCACGCTTTAAAGTTAGTGCTGCACACATTACAGTAAGCAACATTTCGTACGAATCGGATTTGCAGTACCTCGAAAATTTTTGCCAACAACATGGCGTTGATTTTGTGCACCGAGCTACCAGTTTCGACATGGAGCAAGACCCCACAAAGTCGACCTGCTTTTTATGTTCGTGGCATAGGCGCAAAAAGCTTTTTGCCATTGCCGAAGAGTTAGGGTGTAACAAAATAGCCCTTGGCCACCACATGGACGATATGGTTGAAACCCTCCTACTCAACCTCGTGTACCAAGGTGCAATGGCCAGCATGCCTGCTAAGCTCAAAATGGAAAAATTCGACATGCAAATTATTCGTCCGTTGGCATTGCTCACCGAAAACGAAATACGCGGTTTGGAGAATATACGCGACTACAAACAGCAAAAAAAAGCATGTCCCTACGAAAAAGACTCGTCGCGCAGCGATGCCAAAGCCTTGGTGCAAATGCTCGAAAAATGGAACCCTGATGTACGCAAAAGCCTCATGGCAGCCATGGACAACATAAAACACGATTATTTACCACGAAAAAACTAGCCCCCATTACCCCTGAAAGGGGAGATAAGCTCATTAATTTTGATATGTTTTTCTATTAAAAATGAATTAGCATAATTAATTTTATTTTTTAAAAAACACAATGATTTTTGTGTTTGAAATCATGAATTACATTCACTAAATTACTGAATATTATCATGTATATTTTTTAAAATACAAATCAGCAAAAAAATCCAATAAGTTAAAAATAAATGAAAATAGCACTCACTATCCTGTTATTAGTTATTTCCAATGTGTTTATGACATTTGCATGGTATGGGCATCTCAAGCTCAAAGATTATAAATGGTTCGAAGCTTTACCGCTGATTGCAGTAATTTTAATCAGTTGGGGAATTGCGCTCTTCGAATATATTTTCCAAGTTCCGGCCAACAGAATTGGCTTTAGAGAAAACGGCGGACCATTTACGCTTCTACAACTTAAAGTATTACAAGAGGTTATTACATTGGTTGTTTTTATGACTTTCTCGCTGGTGTTTTTCAAAAACGAAACTTTTCGTTGGAACCATTTGGTAGGCTTTGTATTGCTCGTTTTGGCTGTTTATTTTATTTTTAAAAAATGAGTGTTACTTTCTTACCAGCGCCACGCCTATTTACATTGCATTGGGGAGCTAAAAAGGATAAAACTTATATGAACACAAAGGATAAAACATATATAAAGACAAAGGCACAAAGACACAAAAAATGATTTCAGTTTAATAAAAACGCAAAGGATAAAACATAAATGTTTTATTTATAGTACAATAACTAGTATTTAAAGAGTCTAATAGATTTTTTATTAGTGTTTTATTTTCATTCATTTTTTTCTTTCTGTAAGCTTACAACAAGTTTTTTCCAACTGTTTTTTTCTTTCT
>CAZEVV010000023.1:1687-21710 GCA_964515675.1 uncultured Paludibacter sp.
TTTTTTTCTTTCTGTAAGCTTACAACAAGTTTTTTCCAACTGTTTTTTTCTTTCTGTAAGCTTACAACAAGTTTTTTCCGACTGTTTTTTTCTTTCTGTAAGCTTACAACAAGTTTTTTCCAAAGGATTATTTTGGGGTCTATCCATTAAAATGTGGTGCATATTTGATTTTAGCTTTGAGAAACATAGTATGTGTTGAGGAAAATTGTGCTATAGTTGTAACATAAAGCATTACGAAGAGCAAAGTCAATTTGAATATTATTAGCAGCTGCAACAAAACATTTACACAAAAAAATTGTTTCCTAATAAAAACAAAAAACATGAAAAGTGCACTTACAATTTTAATTGCAGCAGTATTTGTTCAAATGTCGTTTTCGCAAAATATCGAATTGGGCAAACGCGTTATTTATGCAGAGTTAATGGGCAATGCATTGGCTTATTCCATAAACTTCGAACAGGGACTTAATGTACGAGATCAAAATTTTGGTATTCGTATTGGAGCAGGCTACATTCCGTCATCAGGCGAATCGGCACTTACAATGCCATTGCATTTAAATTATTTACTTGGCTCGAAACATGCATTGGAAATAGGTATTGGTGCAACATTGCAAATACGTGGCAATAACGAAAGCGAAATAAGGCCATCGTCGGCATTGATGTATAGATATTGTAGCTGTAAAGGATTTATTTTCAGGGTGGGCATTGCACCTACATGGTTGCCAAAATCAAACGAAGCAATGCACATACCAGCCGAACTGTTTTGGTTTTATCCGGGTATAAGTTTTGGCTTACGACTTTAGCAGGGCTATTTCGCAGCAAAATGGGCAATTATTAAGATACAAAAAAGCGAAACAAGTTTCTAAATATAGAATTTTGTTTCGCTTTTTTTGTGCAATACAATTTTAATTTTTTATTATCCTAAGTAGCTTTTTAAAAGTTTGCTTTTTGCATTAGGACGAAGTTTGCGTATTGCTTTTTCTTTAATCTGACGAACGCGCTCACGAGTGAGTCCAAATTCGTCGCCAATTTCTTCGAGTGTCATTTCGGCAACACCTATCCCGAAGAATTTTTTAACTATGTCGCGCTCACGATCCGAAAGTGTGTGCGCCAAAACGCGTTCAATTTCTTTCGAAAGCGACTCGTTAATCAATCCCCTATCCGCATTTGGCGAATCGTCGTTAATCATTACATCGAGTAAGCTGTTGTCTTCTCCCTCCACAAAAGGAGCATCCACCGAGATATGACGTCCCGACACTTTCATTGTGTCAGTAATCTTATCAACGGGAATGTCGAGTTTTTCGGCAAGCTCTTCGGGCGATGGACGACGTTCGTTTTCTTGCTCAAATTTCGAGAAGGCTTTGTTGATTTTATTCAACGAACCTACCTGATTGAGTGGCAAACGTACGATACGCGATTGCTCGGCCAAAGCTTGAAGAATTGACTGACGAATCCACCACACAGCATACGAAATGAATTTAAAACCACGTGTTTCGTCGAATTTTTCGGCTGCCTTAATAAGTCCGAGGTTACCCTCGTTAATTAAGTCGGGCAACGATAAACCCTGGTTTTGATACTGTTTAGCAACAGAAACCACGAAACGAAGGTTAGCACGCGTCAATTTTTCGAGAGCGATACGATCGCCCGCTCGAATGCGTTGTGCCAATTCAACTTCTTCCTCTACTGTGATAAGATCCTCTCGGCCAATCTCTTGCAAATACTTGTCGAGCGATGCGCTCTCGCGATTGGTGATTGATTTGGTAATTTTTAGTTGTCTCATTCCTATATAGAAAATTAGCGTGCAAAATTAGTAAAAAAAAGCGAATATACAAACATATAATATGTTAAGAGGATTTACAGCATTTGATTAAAATAAAACTGACATTGTTGCAAGTCAATTTTATCCATTAAAAAATACCGAGTAAATACTAATCCCTATTACAATCTTATTATTATTTGAAACGTATTTGCAATCAAAATGTTTTATACGAAACTCATAATAATACTATTTTTAGTAATTATTTAGCCCCTAAGCCATTTCAATTGTGTTCGCGCCGAAATCTAACATCGAAATCTCACATCGAAACTTTTAGGGGCAATAAAACGAGGGTTTAAGGTGTCAAATTGATATTCACTTTTCAGTGATTTGACTTTATCCTTATGAACGCTGTCAGGATTTTTAACGCAAACGGTTCAGCGATTTCACTAGCGCTTCGTCTTTTCCAATAGCACGAATGGCCAATACTGATAAAATGATATTTATCAATGGGAAAGCCGTAACGATATGTATTGTCCAATCGAGTTGTAATTTTTGCACAAATTGCCAAACATAAATAAACAGCAACAAATAAAAACCTGCGTAAAAAATGATATTAATAATTTGCAAACGAATTTGCAAAAGTCTGTTTTTGAACAAGAAAATCGAAACCAAAGCAATAGCAGGCGAAACAGCCATTAAAAAACTAAGTGCCCAAATGTTTTGCACCAAAACATTGGCTGCGGCAGTTTGTTCGAGCAAGCCTTTGAATGTTAGTTTATACACTTCGGCACTTTCGGCGCTTAAAAGTGTTGCCATAGGCATAAAAAAACCAAAAACTGATAATACTACGATTACCAAAAGATACAGTGTTTGAATACGTTGAATCATAATTCTATTAAAAATTTATTTAGTGTTTGTAACAAAACATCCAGCTTGCAATAACAGCAAAAACTACGCATTTACTCAAGCAAACTTCTGTTTTTAGTTATTACGTACGCATAAATCTGTACGCGTACTTAGCAGCCACGGTGTTTTCTTTCAAAAAAAATCCAATTAGTTCTTATTTTTTTTCCATTGTGCATCGCGCACAGCATAAATGCGCTCAATAATATCAACCACTTTTAAACCTTCGAGCACATTAGTCGAAATTGTGCCTTTGTCGCTCAATTTTTCAACCACATTTTCGATAACATAATGGTGGTTTTGTGCCGAACCTTTGTAAGCCCCATAATCGTTGGGCGGGTTCGATGGCGCTAATTCGGGCATAACATAATCTTTCACATGGCAGTAAACCACTTCGTTCATGTATTGCCCGGCAACTTTCACAGTACCTTTTGACCCAATGATAGTAATTGAACTTTCGAGATTGGTATTCCACACAGCGGTTGAATAGTTAAGACTTCCCATACCGCCATTCACAAAATCGAATGTTACAACGCCACTATCCTCAAAATCGGTAAGCGTAGCATGCGAGAAATCGGCAAAATTACCACGGATATTCTGAATATCGCCAAAAAGCCAGTACATTATGTCGACAAAATGCGAAAACTGTGTAAATAGCGTTCCTCCGTCGAGCAAAGCATCGCCATGCCAATTGCCTTTTTTATAATAACGCTCATCGCGATTCCAAAAACAGTCGAGTTTCACCATAAAAATATCGCCCAACAATCGATTATCAACCAACTCTTTAAGCCATATTGAAGGAGGCGAATAACGATTTTGCATTACACAAAACACATGTTTCGACATTTGTAATGATTTGAAAAGAATTTTTTCGGCATCCACTTTTGTCAGCGCAATGGGTTTTTCAATCACCACATCTTTGCGCGCTTCGAGGGCTTTAATGGCATAATCGGCGTGATGGCCATTGGGGGTACAAATGCACACCACATCAATATCCAAATTGGCCGCCAAAAGCTCATCGTACGAAGCAAAAAACGGTTCGTTTATATCAGCTAAACCCAATTTCTCTTTATCAACAATATCGCACACAGCCACCAATTCCGACTCAGAATTGCGACGAATCATTTCGGCATGTCGTTTCCCAATATGCCCCTGCCCTATTACTGCAAATTTTATCATATTATTTATTATTTCGTGTTTCGTGTTTCGTGTTTATTTCCCTTTGATTTCTGACCGTTAGTTCGTGTTCAGCTTCAGCAAAAGTTTCAAATAACGATAAGCTCTTACTCCCCCAAGGGGGTTGGGGGGCTTCATCCCACTTTCCTCACTTCTCCATTTTTCAATTCGTACTCTTGCGCCGTTTCGGGACAAACAGCGCGATTATTACTATCGAAATGCAGTTTGTGACCGTTTTCGCTAACCCAGCCAATTTGACGCGCCGGATTACCAACAACCAAAGCAAAATCCTTCACCGACTTGGTTATTACGGCACCTGCCCCAATCATTGCGTAAGCACCAATATCGTTACCACAAACCACAGTTGCATTAGCACCAATGCTGGCACCGCGTTTCACCAAAGTGCGTGCATATTCGGCTTTACGGTTTACATGACTGCGCGGGTTGATGACATTGGTAAAAACCATCGAAGGACCCAGAAAAACATCATCCTCGCAAATAACACCCGTATAAACCGAAACATTGTTCTGTATTTTTACATTGCGCCCCAAAACAACCTGCGGCGAAACCACAACGTTTTGACCAATATTACATTGCTCGCCAATTTCGCAAGCTGACATTATATGAGAAAAATGCCAAATTTTTGTTCCAGCACCAATAACGGCTCCTTGGTCGATAACGGCTGTTTCGTGGGCAAAATAGTTATTATTCATCGTGTTTCGTGTTGTAGCCCCAAACCCCTCCCTCGTTCCTCATGAGGAAATCCTAAAGGGGCTTAAAGTATATGTTTACTATCGGTTTTCATTAACAATACAATTCTTTTTTCGAAAAAAATTATTATTTCAAAACAATATTGTAAAACATTTAGATTGTAAATCGTAAATTGTAAATCGTAATTTGTAATTTGTAAATCGTAAATCAAATAAAGCTGTTTATCTTTTCGCAAATATATGTCAATTGTTCCTCGTCGAGTTCGGTATGCATTGGCAATGAGATAACAGTTTCCGAAAGTTTTTCGGCCACCGGAAAATCACCCGCTTTGTAACGTTCGTCGATATAAGCTTTTTGCATATGCAAACACACGGGATAATATACCATTGCTGGCACCTTATTTTCGGCCAAATATTTTAGCAATTCGGCACGATTTACATCCACCAACTTCAATGTATATTGATGAAAAACATGTGTTGTTTGATTTGCACGCACGGGTGTGCTAATGCTTGGATTGTTGGCAAAAGCAGCATCGTAAAAATCGGCTGCTGCCCTACGAGCAAGTATATAATCATCAAGATGTTTCAGTTTCACTTCGAGCACAGCAGCTTGCATGCTATCGAGACGCGAATTGACACCCACAAAATCGTGATAATAGCGCACCACCATACCATGATTGGCTATGGCACGCATTTTTGCAGCCAGCGCATCGTTGTTGGTAAAAATTGCGCCACCATCGCCAAAACAACCTAAGTTTTTCGATGGAAAAAACGATGTACAACCAATATCGCCCATACAACCCGAACTGTAAGTATTGCCATCCTGCGAACGATATTTTGCACCAATCGATTGGCAGGCATCCTCAACAACAAACAAATTATATTTGCGCGCAATCTGCATTATGGCATCCATATTGGCATTTTGGCCGAATAAATGAACAGGAACAATGGCTTTGGTTTTGGGCGTAATCGCCTTTTCGAGCGCTTCAACATTTATATTAAAGGTATCGTAATCCACGTCGACCACCACAGGTTTTAAACCCAACAAAGCCACCACTTCGGCCGTTGCAATAAACGTAAATGTTGGCGTAATAACTTCATCGCCCGGCTTCAAATCGAGCGCCATAAGCGCAATCTGGAGTGCATCGGTACCATTGCCCACAGGTATAACGTGCTTCACACCCAAATACACTTCGAGTTGCTGCTGAAAATCGACCACCTTACCACCTTTGATAAAAGTTGTAGTATCAATCACATGCTGTATGCCAGCATTTACCTCATTTTTTATTTTTTCGTATTGACTTTTCAAGTCAACCATTTCAATTTTTCTCATCTAAAAATGTATTTTTTTTATGAACCTTGCCACTACTTTTCCTCTATCAAATACTCAACGTCCGAAGGTCGCAACCTCAAATTCCGTATCAAAGGTTCATTATTTTCAATTTTCAAGGTATGTTTCAATTTGTTATCGCCATTGAGTTGCCCATAATCGAACAATACACGCACGGCATTAACATTAATCGTCGAAAAACGGCTCATAGGTACATTGAACGACAATTCGACCTGCGAAGGAAATATGCGTAACACAATATCGTCGGGACAATTTATGACCGTAACGGGTACCACAATACGTTTTTCGGTGAAACGTTCCACGTTTAGCTTCACCTTTACCTCGTCGGGCACAAAGCGCAAACCAGCAATAGGTTTAATTTTCACAACGCGCGTTACAGTGTCTTTCAGATTGTGCAATTCGAGCACATTGGTTTTTACGAAACTCAAAGTATCGAACAGCATGCCTGCACCAACAACCGCCACTTGCGAAGGTTCAATCACAATATTCTCGTCGAGCACATATTGATGTGCCAACGAAATGTGCTTTTCGAGTTGCACGCGTACATTACGAGTTTCGAGTTTTCGATATGCAACCACGAGCGAGTCGGGTTGAATTTGGGTAATAGCAGTGGTGGGCGACAAATAACGAATTAGAACCTGACGAATTTCGTCGGCACTTACAACGATAGTTCCATTTTGATAAAACTGCCTATTAAAATCGATGGCAATGGGTTTATTGTTTCTTCTCGAATAGTTGAGTAATTCCTTGCCATTGTCGCGCACACTCACTTTAATGCTGATAGGCACATTGTTGGTAAACTCAATATTTTGGGGTACCGAAACATAGCGAATTGGTATATCGATTGTAGTTTCGCGCACTTTGTCGAGCACATTTACAAACCAAAAGCTAGCCGAAAGGATTAAAAACAGCAAAAAGCTTAAAACATCCTTCGAAAAGAAGAATGATTTAAGCTTTAAAAGGTAATGCCTGAAAAAACTATTTAATTCGTTTTCAGCCATGGTGTACGCTTATTTTGCAGGCGTTTGTAAATCTTCGGGCGAAACGAATACAGAGTTTTTATCCACTTTGATACGCACATTCTCGGCAATTTCGATAACAACAACATTGTCTTTGATATCTTTTACTTTGCCATAAATACCACCCGATGTTACCACACGGTCGCCAGCTTGCATTGCTTCGCGTTGTTTTTTAATTTCTTTTTGACGTTTTGTTTGAGGGCGAATCATGAAGAAGTAGAACACCACAAATATCAACACCATCATCAAGATACCACTCGTGCCTGAACTTTGTGCAGGCGCATTTAGAAGCACATTTAGTAAATTCATTTTTTATTATTGTTTTAATAATTTTATTTCGCAAATATAATTGATTAATAACAAATGAGCAAACAAGTGAACGAAAAACTAACAATTTTGATGTATTTGTGCAAAAAAGCTTGCTATAATTCCGTTTTGATGTATTAAATCATTTTCACTTTTATCAATTTGTTGTCGTTTTTGAGTGTAGTCACAATTTTATCGAGTACGCCATTCACAAAAGTACCACTGCGGTCGGTACTAAAATTTTTGGCAATTTCGATGTACTCATTCAATGTCACATTCACAGGAATGGTTGGAAACTCGAGCAACTCGGCAATTGCCACTTGCATTATCATCATATCCATAAAAGCGACACGCTCGGGCTCCCAGTTTTGCAAATGCGCCACAACATAAGCTTTGTACTCGGCAGCATTGCGAATGCTCGCATTAAGCAATTTTTTAGCAAAAAGCTCATCGTCGCGATCCTTAAACATTGGCAACAGCGGCGTGTTTTCATCATCAGCCTCGTCGAAACGTTTGATCGATTTGATTACAAAACTAGCAATTGTTTCCACATCGTTGGCCCAATAAATACTTTGGTCTTCAAGCGATTCGTCGAGTTCGGCATTATTCAGGATAATACTCTTAAAAATCTTGCGCCACAACTCTTTATCAGCATTAAAACTAGTGCTTTCGGCCTTCATGTACTCGACATAAATATCCGATTCGACAATTTCGTTGTACACACTTTTAACCACTTCCATATTGTTCACCCACGACAATTTGAGGGTGCTCACACGTTCGTTGAAAGCATTATTGTTTTCAAGTTTTTCAATAAATTTATTATCGATAAATCGAGTATTTGGGTTCAAATCCTCGTGGGTAGGTTGTAATTTATTTTTTCGGTTTTCGATGCGAGCTTCGGCATATCTTTTCACTTCCACCATTAAAAGTAAAAGTTGAAAATACATATCGTACGTCCGTTCTACACCATAAAACAATTCATTTTCGACCATTGCGGTCGTTTTACCTTCGCTCTTGTAATAAGCGTAAAGTGTTTGTACGATTTTTGTTCGTAATAATACTCTGTTGATCATAAAATTTTGAAACGCTTTTTAAAATTTTGTGCAAAGGTACTGTTTTTAGTCGACAATGCGAGATTTGATGGCATATAAAATATCATAAAAATAAAACAAGCATTGCACACAAGCCGCCAATGCCCTTGAAAAATGCAGGTTAAATTATAAAAATTCTAAATGTAATGGTTAAATACGAAAAAAAATACTGAAATTTGAGGGCTGAAAATGCTGCAATTTGCAACTATTAAGGCAATGGTTTCAGAAATAACAATTTAGCTTACAAAAGTAGAAGTTATGGACACAGAGAAAAAGAATTTTGCTTTCGAAAAAAAAGACAATGAAATAATTTACTCAAAAGCGATAAAAGCAGGTAAACGCATTTATTATTTAGATGTAAAAAAGAGTAGAAACGAGGATTTATTTTTAGCAATTACCGAAAGTAAAAAGAAAAAAATGGGCAACAGCGAAGATGCACAAGTTACCTACGAAAAACACAAGATTTTTCTTTACAAAGAAGATTTTGACAATTTTGCAGCCGGACTCGAAGAAGTAATAGCATTTGTAAAACGCGAGCAAGGCGAAGCACCAACACGCGAGAGCTACAATGCCGCTCAAAACAACGAAGAAAAAGCCGAAGAGCCTAAGAAAAGCTTCTTCGACAAACTCAACGAAAAGCTAAAATTCTAATCAACAATTATTTGACCATCGAAAACCGCAAACATTTTGTATTGCATAAAGGCAAATAAACAAAAACAGCAAATGGCAACAATGCTATGCTAACAATGGTTTTCGCTGAACAAAAAGAACACACAATACATACAAATGAAAGCTTTTGCTAGCGACAATTACTCGGGCATACACAACGATATTTTATCGGCCATAGTTGAGGCTAACAACGAACACGAAATTTCGTATGCCGACGACCCATATAGCGAGAAAGCACGCAAAATTTTTGCACAGCACTTTGGCAATGTCGAAGTGCTTTTTGCATTTAATGGCACAGGTGCTAATATTGTGAGTCTCAAAACCTGCACATTGCCTTTCGAGGCCATTGTTTGCGCCACTACAGCCCATATTAATGCCGACGAATGTGGGGCGCCAACACAACACATTGGCAGCTCGCTCATTACCATCGACACACCCGATGGAAAACTTACACCCGAAATGGTGGCGCCACTTTTGGTACGCAAAGGCAATGTGCACAACACGCAACCAAAGGTAATATCAATCAGTCAGAGCACCGAAATGGGCACAATTTACAGCATAGCCGAGCTAAAAGCGCTATGCGACTTTGCCCACAAAAACGACATGTATGTACACATGGACGGTGCACGCATATCGAATGCCGTGGCGAGTTTGGGTGTCGACCTTAAAGCAGCTACCGTGGATTGCGGCATCGACATTATGACATTTGGTGGCACAAAAAATGGCTTACTCATTGGCGAAGCAATACTTATTTTCGACGAAAAACTTAAAGCACATGCGCATTATTACCAAAAACAATCTGCACAACTTTTTTCGAAAAACAGATTTATTGCAGCTCAATACATAGCACTTTTGAGCAATAATTTGTGGTTGAACATGGCACGCAACGCCAACAAAATGGCACAACTATTGGCCGGCGAAGTGGCAAAAATTGAACAAGTAACAATAACGCAAAAAGTGCAGGCAAATGCTGTGTTTGCCATTATACCTTGGCACGCCATTACAACATTACAAGAAAAATACCGTTTCTATGTGTGGAACGAACAAAGCAAGGAATTACGTTGGATGTGCTCGTTTGACACTACCGAAACAGAAGTATATGATTTTGTGGAAACATTGAAAGAAGCTATTCGACAAAAATAAAACGAAAAATAAAAATGAAAGATATTGCTCGCTTAGTGCGATTGCCCAATTTGGCCATGATTGCATTCATACTGTTCAGCATACAAAAGGCTGTTACAACACCTATCATGCAAAAATACGGCTTCGACATACCCGAAAACGCATGGCACTTGTACTTACTTATTGCAGCAACAGTGCTTATAGCAGCAGGTGGCTACATTATCAACGATTATTTCGACATAAAAATTGATAGTATCAATAAACCCGACCAACTGATAATAAGTCGTAGCATTTCGAAACCAACGGCAATGTTAATGTATCAAATTATTAGCGTTACCGGTGTTGTAATTGGCCTTACATTGGCACATTTTATAAAAAGTTATTCGCTCGCATTTATTTTTATTGTTGTGCCGGGCATTTTGTGGTTTTATGCAGCAAGTTACAAACGACAATTTCTGACGGGCAACTTGATGATTGCATTTTGCAGTGCATTGCTAATTATTACAGTTGCTTTGCTCGAGATTGCAACACTCGAAAAACAATATGGAAACTTGATTTTTAGCACTCCTATTCCCAAAGAAATTTATGCATGGACAGGCGGATTTGCAGTATTTTCGTTTATAAGCACATTGATACGCGAATTGATAAAAGACATGCAAGACATTGAAGGCGATTGCGAAATGGAATGCAGAACTGTGCCAATAAAAATGGGTATCGAAAAAACAAAAATATGGGTCAACATACTCATTATCACAACAATTTCATTACTTTTGTATGTTTTATATTTTGTGATACCATTTGGCGAAAGTATAAACGCGCGTTTCGTTTGGTTTGGTTTAATATTGCCATTTGCTTCGTTAGCCTATTTGGTGCAAACAAGCAAAAGCTCAAAAGCATTTGAGCAGGCTGCAACATTTGCCAAATACATAATGCTAGTGGGTGTTTTGTATAGCTATGTATTTTATTATATAATGGCTAAAACACATAACATTTCAATTTTTGGAATTTTTTCAGTTCAATAAAAATACGATTAAAATGCACATATTATTACCCAATATTGCGAAGTACAAAATTGTTTTAGGCTCGCAATCGCCTCGTAGGAAGGAGTTACTCAATGGTTTGAATCTGACATTTGAAACGCGTGTAATTGAAACTGAAGAAAATTTTGCTGCTCACATGTCGAGTGTCGAAATACCAATGTATTTGGCCGAAAAAAAAGCCAAAGCGCATTTATCGACATTGGCCGATAACGAATTACTTATAACTGCCGACACCATTGTGTGGTGCGAAGGCAAGGTTTTGGGAAAACCCACCGACCGCAACGATGCACGCGCTATGCTCGAAAAACTATCGGGACGCACACATCAGGTGATAACAGGTGTTTGTATTTGCACACTAAAAAAACGAAAAGTATTTCATGTTGTGAGCGATGTGCGTTTTGCAAAACTAACATCGAGCGAAATTGAATATTACCTCGACCACTACAAGCCTTACGACAAAGCAGGATCGTACGGCGTGCAAGAGTGGATTGGCTTTGTGGGTGTGGAACATATTAATGGCTCGTATTTTAACATTATGGGTTTGCCCATACAAAGACTGTATAATGAATTGAAAAGGTGGAAGGAATAGGGAAAAGCCCCCAAACCCCCTAAAGGGGACTTTAAGAAGGGATGAAACAATAATTGAACTAACTCTTCAGCATTTATTTCAATGATTATTCTAATTCTACTTTTACTAATTATTTTTATTTTGACAGAACACACAGAATTTGCATAATATAATACATTCTTTTCTGTAATTTCTGTACATTTTGTCTAAAAAATAATGTTTAAAGATAATATAGATTTAGCATTAATTGAAATTTATAATTTTCTTCAATTCATGTTTTAAATCTGTCAAAGTAGATTTAACTTTATAAACTAAGACATTTTGTTGTGATTAAAAATTTATCGGTCAACAAAAGATGATAATATTTTCAAGCAATTTAATTTAAAGAATATAAAGCTTCAATTCAAATATGTTTAATCGACAAGTTCTCAACTCCCCCTTCTTATTCCTCTCCCGATAGAATTCGGGACAAGCAGGGGCTAGGGGCTGAAAATCTTTATAACAAATACTTTAATGAAAACAATAATTATCGGTGCTACAGGCATGGTAGGTGCTGCGCTATTGGAGCAATTGCTCGAAAATCCGAACATCGAAAAGCTTACATCATTGGTTCGCAGGAAAACAGGCATTACACACCCAAAGCTGACCGAAATTGTGGTAAATTTTGCCACACCCGAAACTTGGGAGCAACATGTAGTTGGCGATGTGCTATACTCGTGCATGGGCACCACATTGGCCGATGCTGGCAGCAAAAAAAAGCAATTTGCTGTTGATTACGACTATCAGTACTTTGCAGCAAAAGCAGCACGGAAAAATAATGTGCGAAAATATGCCCTCATCTCGTCGACAGGTGCAAACGAACAATCGAAAAATTTTTACTTATGGATGAAAGGCAAACTCGACAATGATGTGATGGCATTGGGTTTTGAGCAATGCTTTATTTTTCGTCCAGGACAATTGTGGGGCAATCGCAAACGCAAACGTTGGGCCGAAACTGTGGCTCTGAAAATTATGTTTAGCCTTAACAAAATGGGTATTTTGCATAAATACAAACCCATACATGCCACCCAATTGGCCAAAGCTATACTAAATGCAACACTCGATGCAACGAATAAACATAAAAATAACATCTATAACTTATCAGAAATATTCAATTTAATTTAAACAAATTTATGCAAAAACTAAAATTTATCATTCTCTCATTGCTTTTCCAACTTACTGCATTTGCCCAAAACTACACTATTAGTGGCTATATTAGCGATGCAAGCTCGGGCGAAACGCTTATTAGCGCTACAGTATTCGATAAAAAAAACAACAAAGGAACTGTTAGCAACGTATATGGATTTTACTCACTAACGCTTCCCAAAGGCGATGTCGACATTAACTTTAGTTTTGTTGGGTTGACCATGCAAAACAAAAAATTTAGCCTCAACAAAGACACGGTTATCAACATAAGACTCAATCAAAATCTTGAATTAGATGAGCTTGTAGTAACAGGTTCGCGCGGCGACATAGGTGTTATGGGTGCACAAATGAGTACCATAGATGTGCCTGTGGCAAAACTTAAAACCATACCCGCACTGTTTGGCGAAACCGATGTATTAAAAGCCTTGCAGCTATTGCCTGGCGTACAAGGCGGCACCGAAGGTTCGGCAGGTTTTTATGTGCGTGGTGGTGGCCCCGACGAGAATTTATTTTTGCTCGATGGTGTGCCAGTGTACAATGTAAACCACTTGGGCGGATTCTTTTCGGTTTTCAATGCCGATGCTATAAAAAGCGTAACGCTTTACAAAGGCGCTTTCCCGGCACGCTTTGGCGGCAGACTCTCGTCGGTGCTCGACATACGCATGAACGATGGTAACAATCAAAAGCTTAAAGGAAATATTACCGTTGGAGCAATATCGTCGAAAATAAACCTCGAAGGACCACTGTTTAGCGAAAAAACAACCTTCAACATTTCGGCACGTCGCACCTATTTCGACCTTTTGGCGCAACCACTCATTGCACTTGCCGCACGCAACGAAGTAGACACAAAAGTACGTGCAGGCTATTATTTTTACGATGTAAATGCTAAAATTAGTCATACAATATCCGACAAGGACAAGCTATTTTTGAGCTTATTCTCGGGCGATGATGTAATTTATTCAAACATAAGAAATGGCTCGGGCAATTTCGACAACGAAAAGTACGAAAGCCGTTTGCTCATGGATTGGAAATGGGGCAACCAAATAGCAGCATTGCGTTGGAACCGCGTGCTCAACAACAAACTGTTTATGAACACCACGGCCACTTACACCCGCTATCGTTTCAATATGGCTGTGGGTAACGAGTACAATTACGAAACAATTAATCCGCCTACGAAACAATTCGAGCAACAAAAAGTTGGCTACAACTCGGGTATCGAAGACGTGGCCATGAAAGTTGATTTCGACTTTGCTCCTAACCCCAACAACGATATAAAATTTGGTGCACATATTACAAACCATAAGTTTAAGCCAGGTGTATCGGTAATTTCGGCGAAACGAAACGATGGTGTCGAAAAACAAGAAATGGATACTACATTTGGCGACAAAAGAATTGGTGCCAACGAATTGGCCATTTATATCGAAGATAATATTTCGATAAGAACAGCGCTAAAAGCCAATATCGGATTGCATTACTCGGCATTTAGTGTCGAACAACAATATTATCACTCATTGCAACCACGCCTTAGCATGCGTGCATTGCTTAGCAACAAACTTTCGGTTAAAGCAGGTTATGCCATGATGAGTCAGTACATTCACCTACTTTCCAACAATAACATAAGCTTACCCACCGACCTTTGGGTGCCAGTTACAAAGCGCATTAAACCCATGGATGCGCATCAGTTTTCGGCAGGCGTGTTTTACGATCTAGCTAAAATTGCCGAATTTTCGATTGAAGGTTATTACAAAAACATGAACAACCTACTCGAATATCAAGATGGCGCAACATTTTTAGGCCAAACTACAGGTTGGGAAGATAAAGTTTATGCAGGTCGCGGTTGGGCTTATGGTGTTGAGTTTTTGGCGCAACGCAGCTTTGGCAAAACAACAGGCTGGGTAGGTTACACATGGTCGAAAACCGAACGCTTGTTCGACCGACCAGGACAGGAGATTAATGCAGGAAGAGTTTTTCCGGCCAAATACGACCGCCGACACGACATAAGCATTGTTGTAAATCATAAATTCAGCGACCGTTTCGATTTTTCGGCCACTTGGGTTTATAGTACTGGGAATGCAGGAACTTTGCCTTTGCAAAATTCAATCGAACCCCTAGTTCCAGGCGAATACAATTATTCGCAAGACTATGATTATTCAATGCCATACATTAATCAACGCAACAACTACCGCTTGCCCGATTATCATCGCCTCGATTTGGGTTTCAATTTTCACAAGCAATTGCGCAAAGGCATCAGAACATGGAGCTTAGGTGTGTACAATGCATACAACCGCTTCAATCCATTTTTGGTTTATCCAAGCACAAAGTATAGTTACAATCCAATTACTAATGGCACAGAATCGCGTCAAGTATTGAAACAAATCACTATTTTCCCAATGATACCATCGTTGAGTTATAGTTACAAATTTTAAATTCAGGCAAATTTAATATCAACAAAATAGTATTAAATAGTGTAGTATTTCGAATAAAGTAGAAAGCTATAAAAACAAATAAAAATAAAAACATGAAAACAAAATATTTTTCAATTATAACAATAATAATCATAGCATTGGCATTTGTCAGTTGCGAAAAAGAGATAGAGTTCAAAGGCGAAATGTCGAAGCCATTGCTAGTAGTGAATGGATTTATTACCCCCGACTCGGTGATAAAAGTACAAGTAAGTAAAAGCCGTTTCTTTTTATCGAAAGCCGAAAGTACATTTCCACGCGTTACAGATGCCAAAGTAAGCCTGTACATCAACAATAGCTTGCTCGAAACCATTCAACACACCGAAAACGGCATGTATGTGTCAACAATAAAACCACTACCAGGCGATGTGGTGAAAATTGTAGTTGAAAAAAGTGGCGAAACAACAGTACAAACCCAAACCACTGTGCCCCAAAAAGTGTATATAGAAAAAATTGATACTTTGAATTCAAAAATCATATATACCTCTGGTTACTCCGATGGCGGAATATATCATACTGATTCATCACAGACTGCTACTGTAACAAATATGCTTATGAGATTTTCGGACAATATTAATGAGCGAAATTTTTACCGAATAAGTATGCGCATTGTGGAGCATTACGAAGATAGCATTGATAAAAAATCGGGCTTCTTATCGTCCGACGATATTGTATTTGGAACTGACAACACCAACCCTCTCGACGGTGGATTTAGCTACAATCGCTATTATGAATTTAGCGATGATGTTTTTAATGGTAAAAACTATGGTTTAAAAATCTCTCTTTACCAAAGCGAATACCGAAAACCAGACGAGAATACAAAACCAGGATATGAAGACACAAATGCTCCAAAAATTCCACTTCGTGTCGAATATTTCATTCAATTGCACAGCATATCACGCGATTATTTTTTCTATCTTCGTAGTTTAAGTAAAAATAGCGATGCAATGCCATTTTTTACAGAGCCTGTGCAAATACACAGTAATGTAGAAAACGGAATTGGCATTTTTGGCAGCTATAGCATACACGAATATAAATTGGTTTATGAAAAAAAACAATAGTTCGACCCTAAAAAAACCATCGTTCATCGGGTAAAACATCCGTTTTAATCGATTTTGTATAGTGTAATATACTGAATGCCCGTATTTTTGCAACATAAATTTTTAAAAACAAAAAACAGATGAAAACAAAATCTTACGGAATAGCTTCAAGTGGATTGGGCTTTGGTATATTTCTACTATTATTAGGAACAGTATTTTTAGGATTTAATTTCGGATTAATACCCAGCGAGTTAAAACGCGTAGTATTTTATTGGCCTACCATATTATTGGTGATTGCTGTATTTAAACTTTTTAGCCGACAATACATTACATCGACAATTTTGCTTGGCATTGGTACTTTTTTTATGTTCCCACGCATTATTAAAGTATATCCCGAGCTTTTCCCTGGCTTCGATGGCAATTTTGCGCATGTATATTGGCCATTGTTGCTTATTTTTGCAGGTATAATTATTATTGTAGGCAAGTTTTTGGCACCACGCTGGGGTTATGCCGAGTGGACAGATAAATCGTATTACAAAAGTTGTGGTAATAGTGGCAAAAGCTATTCGAACTCGAATTTCGAGAAAAATAGTGTGTTTGGCGACGGACAACACATAGTACTCGACCCACTTTTTACGGGTGGTGAGCTAAACGCTGTGTTTGGTGGCATAACACTCGACTTGCGCAAAACCAACCTGCCCGAAGGCGACACACACTTAGAAGTGAATGCGGTATTTGGTGGCGTAACCATTTATGTGCCCGACACTTGGTTGGTAGAACCACGCATGGATGCAGTTTTTGGAGGATTTGAAGACAAACGTTTTAAAAACGAAGATATTGACACTAGTCGCAGATTAATTTTGCATGGAGCATGCGTATTTGGTGGCGGCGAATTGCGTAATTAAAAAACGGAAGCAATTATGGCGCATCCATTTTTTATAAGTAAAAAAAGCACATTACAATGGTTTGCATACTGGCTTATTTTTCCAGCCATGCAAGCAATTGTAGTTGCAACACTTACGCCCACCAACCCGCTCACCTTGGTGGCCGACATGTTGGTGCAAACATTTGTGTTAGCTGTTATTAGTACTTTGCTGTGGCACATTTGCCGCTTCAGCAATTACCAACAATTCCCTCAATTTCAGAAAATTATAAACTTAGCTGCCATTGCCATACTCAGTATCATTATTTGGATTGCAGCCAACTATGCGCTCATGCTCATTGTTTTCGACAAAGAAAATCTAGTTTTTATCGAAAACACATTATACTTGCGAATTTTTAGCGGCTTGTTGCTTTATATTATTTTGATGCAGCATTTCGAAAAACTCGTTTCGGCTCAAAAAACGAACGAAATAGAAACTGAAAACACGTCAACATTGATAAATGAAACAGAGGCGACAACCGAAAGCATTCAAAAAGAGATTATTGAACACATAGCAGTAAAAAGCGGCAATAAGTTGCAAGTGGTAATGGTGGCCGACATAGTGTTTTTGCAAGCCGATGGCGATTATGTACAAATAGTAACCAACGATGGCAAATACCTTAAAGAACAAACCATGAAATACTTTGAGGAACATTTGCCGCAAAACAGTTTTGTGCGTGTGCACAGGTCGAATATTGTTAACATACAAGCCATTTCGCGTATCGAACTGTACGAAAAACAATCGCAGCAACTTACGCTCAAAAACGGACAAAAAATAAAAATTAGTCAGGCAGGCTACAAACTATTGCGCAACAAACTAAATTTGTAGTATACATTACAAATTTTTGCTTATTTTTGCAAATCAAATTAAAATGAATTACAAACAATCAAAAAATTGAAACGATATGAAAATGAAATTATTGATGCTTGCATTTGCAGTAATTGCAATGAGCTCGTGCGAAGAATTGAGTGATCTTACAAAGATTGAAATGCCATTCAACAAGCAAATAACAATACCTGCAAGCACATCGGGAATTGAAGTTAAAGTTGAAACACCCGATATAAAAACAAATCTTGACAGTGTATTCAAAAAATACGATATTACGGGTGATTTCATTCAAAGCATTTCGCTCAACAATATGGATTTAGAGTTGAAAGTGCCCGAAAACAGCGATTTAGGGTTTATCAAAGATATTGAAGTATCGATTTCGGCAACAGGATTAAGCGATGTTATTATTGCCAAAGCCAATGATGTAGCAGCAAGTCCGGGCAAAAAATTAGTACTACAAACACAAAATGTTGCATTGAAAGATTTTTTATTCAAAGAGCAATTCAAGTTAAAATTTAAAATTACAACAAAAAAAGCACTTACCGAAGAGCATAAAGTCGACTTAAAATTCAAATTCATACTCGACTTAAAAGTAATGGGACTTTAATAAAGGCCAAAAGCACCAAAAAATGAGCCGATAAGCCTATCGGCTCATTTTTTATTTTGAAAAGGAAAAGTCGAGAAAAACTCATCAAATAACTTTTAATACAATCTATCATGAAAACAAGAATTACATTATTATTCATCGTATCGATTTTAATACTTGTCATGTCGAGCTGTAAACTGCAACGACAAAGCGAAACGACTGTAGAAAAACATGTTGTAAAAGAAGTAGTTGTGGAAAAAACAGCTGTGGAAAAAACAGCTGTGGAAAAAGCAGTTGTGGAAAAAGCAGTTGTGGAAAAAGCAGTTGTTGAAAAAGCAGTCGAAGAAGTAGTAACTAAGAAAAATGATTGTGAACCAGAACTCGAGAAATGCCACGAAAGCCCAAGGAAAAACGGTACGACATGTAAAGCGATATTCAGAAGTTGGTTTTTTGATAAAGAGACAAACGAATGTTACGAAGCATCGTATAGTGGATGTTCGCAAAAGGGTTTCAAAACAAAAGAAGAGTGCGAAGCTTGTAAGTGTAAGGAATCGAAAGACAACTCATAAAAAAATGAATTGACATTGCAAAAAGGCTGCAAACAGACCATTCATTACACGTTCATCAAAAACATTATGACTAAAAATTTGTTTTTGGTGATAGAAATATTTGTTTAATTTTGTGGAATGAAAAAAATTCTTGCTTTTTTGGGCTTGCTGAGTTTTGGACTGGGTGTGTTGGGTGCATTTTTACCTGTGCTTCCTACCACGCCTTTTTTATTGCTTTCGGCAGCGCTTTTTGCCAAAAGCAACGACCGGTTGTATCAATGGCTCATGAATCATAAAACTTTTGGGCCTTATATTCGTGCTTTTCGCGAGGAGAAAGCTATTCCACTACACGGAAAAATATTTGCCCTTGGTATGATGTGGACAGTAATGCTTTCAACAATTTTGTTTGCGCTGAAAGGCAAACTTGCTTTGCAATTATTACTCGTAGGTATTGCCATTGGTGTAACGATTCATATCTTGTCGTTTAAAACAAAAAAATGAACAAATATAGTTTAGATAATTGAGGCCTATTTGAAAGTGTATTTTTGGCACAGTGGATATAAGGAACAAACATGCCCCCCAACCCCCTAAAGGGGGAGTTATTAGAGTGTTTTGGCACACGGGATATACGGAACAAACAGATTATCACTGGTTTGAACTTATGATTGAAATATTTTTTTATAATACTGTGTTTTTCAGTATTCTCCGTTTATTCGGTGTACTAATTATTTTTCAAGCGT
>CAZEVV010000024.1:0-21559 GCA_964515675.1 uncultured Paludibacter sp.
TGAAAAATGATGTTTGGAAATCTAAACAAACGAACTCCACCTCATTTTTTTTGAAAGCCCCCCAACCCCCTCAAGGGGGAGTTTAGGAGGCGTAGTAAGAATAATTGTAAGTATTTTAAAAAATATAATTAATAAAAAAATTTAAGAAAAAATTAGGATTACAATCATTATAAAGTATAGTCATTCTACTTTCAACTTCTCAAATATTTCCCATTTCTTACTCCCTCTACTGAGGAGAGGGTTGGGGAGAGGCCTGGGTTGTGGTGCTAATTTAAAAACTCCATTATGAGGGGAGGAATGGGAAATATGTTTATTCTGCAACACCATACAATACCAGCCGCAGGCTTTGCCACCTGCCGATCAATGTTAGTACACAGCCAACAGAAAACAAAAAAGCCCTTGCAAAATGCAAATGCCGAAAAACGACCGACCAAGTTTTTTTTCGCAACGATGAGTTAATAAACCCAATGTATCACATCTAACATTTTTACAAAGGCAATACAAAAGTAATAAAGTTTTGGTTAACCAAAAGTAGCGATAATGCTTTTTTAACCCGCAAGGCTAATGTTTAACACAAATAAGTGTGCTGATTATCTGTATGGAGACATGCCCTGCGACAAAATACTGTATTTTTTTTAAAATTATCGCATTTTCATGTAGACGGAATGTTTTTTTCCGTCGAGAAAAAGCTGTATTTCAGCAAAGTAAAAAAAAATGAATATCTGTGTATTTTGGATATAGTACCCCAAAAGCCAGATGTTCGAAAAATCAATTTAAAAAATGAAAAAGATAAGTAAGTGTTCATATTTAGTTTATATAATATTTAATAATTAATTCCGTTCTTCCTGTATTCATAAAAATACGATTAGAAATGGGAAAAATAAAAATGATAGAAATAACGAGTGACCAACGATTAGAACTAGAGCATGGTTTCCACCATGGCACGAGCCACTGTTTTCGCATGCGTTGTCGTGCGGTTCTTCTCAAATCAGAGGGACTGTCTTCTGCAAAAGCAGGCGAACAGACCGAAATGAATTTGGTGTCAGTTAATGCATGGGTAAATCGTTTCCTTTCGGAAGGCATAACAGGCTTACGAACACGTGGAGGTCGTGGTCGAAAACCAATTATGGACTGCTCGGATGAAAAAGCGGTGCGTTCTGCCATCGAACAAGATAGGCAAAGTGTAGGCAAAGCCAAAATAGCTTGGCAACAGGCAACTGGAAAGGAGGCAAGCGACTTGACCTTTAAGCGTTTTTTATCCGCATTGGCGCAAGATATAAGCGTATAAGAAAACGCCCAAGGGGAGAACCCTCGCCGCAGCTTTACGAATACAAATGCGAAAAGCTGCAAGAACTTGAACAGCAGGAACGTGAAGGTCGTATTGCACTTTATTATGCCGATGAGAGCCATGTCTGCACCGAGGGATATGTACCTTACGGTTGGCAGTTGCCTGGTGAGGATGTGTGCATTCCATCTCAAAAAAGTGCAAGGCTCAACATTTTCGGCATGATTGACAGAAAGAATCATTATGAGGGATTCGCCACCACCGAAAGTATCAACGCTGACAAGGTCGTGGATTTCCTTGATGCATTTTCTTTGCGTGTACACAAAAACACGTTTATAGTGCTTGATAATGCTACGGTTCATCGTAATAAAAAGATACGGGAGTTGCGTCCTGTATGGGAAAAAAGAGGGCTTTTCCTTTTCTATCTGCCACCATATTCTCCGCAACTGAATATTGCGGAAACACTTTGGAGAATATTGAAAGGAAAATGGATCAGACCTCAGGACTATGTGAGTACTGACATGCTTTTCTATACAACCAACAGAGCGTTGGCTGCGATTGGAAATACACTGTTCATTAACTACTCGCATAATGTCGCTTAATTTTGATTACTTACTTAGAGTATAAAGACGGTGCAAGCTTTTTGGGTGGCGCATCGGAGCTTTGGGAAGACAAAGTGCATATAGGCAGAGGTCTGTCATATGGTATCGAATTGATGGCGCAAAAAACAGTTGGCAAAACCACTGGTTGGGTATCGTACACGTGGTCGCGAGCTTTGCGTATTTTCGATAAAGCTGACAATGAGATAAACTCGGGCAAATGGTTTCCGGCCAAATACGACAGACCACATAGTTTCACTGTGGTTGGCATGCATAAATTCAGCGATAAATTTGATATTTCGGCCAATTGGATTATTAGCTCAGGACAAGTAGGTAGTTTGGCTTTGCAAAGGTTTGATGGAGGAGCTATTCCACCATATAACGACTATAATAAAAAGTTTACTATGCACAATTATAGTTATTTGGAAAGTCGTAACAATTATCGTTTCGACGCCTACCATCGTTTGGATGTGGGCATGAATTTTCACAAACAGAAGAAAAATGGTGTGCGTACGTGGAATATAAGTGTGTTTAATGTGTACAATAAGCTAAATCCGTTTATTGTACGACAAAAAACGATTCATCCTGATCCTGATAACAGAAATAAATATACTTTGGTTTTAGAGAAAGTTTCGATTTTTCCTATTATCCCATCAGTAAGTTATTCGTATAAGTTCTAATAAAAAAAACATGTACAAGCAAAAGATAAAAATCATGATTAAAATACACAGTACATTCAAAAAAGCAGCATTTTTTCAGTTGCTTTTAATGTTTCTACTATCATCGTGCACCGAAACAATAAACTTCGATGCCGAACTTACCGAGCCAAAATTAGTAGTGCATAGCTATATTACCGTTGGCGAACCGATAAGTGCAATTATACGCGAAAGTAAATTTTTTCTTAACGATACAACACAACACGAATTTGTGAAAGATGCTGATGTGTCGGTATATGTTAATAATTCATTTGTAGAAAAATTGAAAATTAAGATTTATAGCTGGAATGAAGTTGAGTATATTGGTGAATATTTTCCCCAGCAGAATGACAAGATTAAACTTGTAATAAAACGCACAGGCAAAGCAGATGTTTTTGCAGAAACACAAATTGAAACACCTATTAATATCATACAGATTGATACTACAAGTAAAGATATTCAATACATATATAATTATGAAAATGAGGAGGTGAGGTCATACTATAAAAATTTTAAACTAAATTTCGAATTACAACTTAAAGATGATGGAAGTAAGAAAAATTATTACAGATTAGTAGTTGAAAGGGTGGAAGTCTTGAGTAGAGAATTATATGATAGCGAAGGGTCAACATTTGCAGAAGTCAATTTCACTAATATTAGCACCGATGCAAATAATAATAAAAACCCATTAGAAAGTGCTTTAAATGAAATTTGGGGTGTTACTCGTTCTGAAATTAAATCGTATAACATTTTTAAAGATGATACATTTAATGACAAAATTTTCAATTTAAAGTTTTCATGTCGTGTATATTTAGAAATACGAAACCCAAATTTTTCAGGAAGTGTTAATGATTTTTACAAAGGTAAGAAGGTAATTTATCGAGTTTACATTCAAAGCATTACGAAAGATTTTTACGAATACATGGCATCGCTCAGTGCGCTTGCAAATACGAATCCGTTTTTTTCGGAGGCTGTGCAAATAAAAAGTAATATCAATGGGGGGATTGGTATACTCGGGGCTTACACCAATAGCAATATTGTGGAGTTTGAGTTTGTGGAGTATTGAACAAGTAAATTATCAGCACTTTAAAGCCAAAGAAAACATCTAAATGCCCCATAGGTTTAGCAAGCCTTTGGGGTGTTTTTTATTTTTACATACTCCGATTTCTAATGCCTAGCACTGATGTTCAGAAGATTAAATAGTATATGTCGTAAAAATTAATATAAATGCCGTGTTGGAATGACTATGTTAGTTTTACATGTTAAAGTTTGAGATTCCTCGCTACGCTTCGGAATGACAGGTTCATTTTTTTTGTGGAGGGGAAAGAATTTACGATTTACAGATTTACGATTTACGATTGAAATGCCAATTCATTTACACAACATTTTACATTTTCAAGCGATAAGGAGGTGATTTAAATTTCACTCAGCTTGCTGATAGAAAATTGATGGCATTGGCCATGGTTGCTTCGAATGATTGGTTGACGAGGGTTGCTTCGTAGCTTGCACCTACTGGAAATGGGTTTTCGTGCGAGTAATCGTAATCGAAATTATGCAATTGTATGGTTTGCTGTGCGCGTTTTTCGCCCATGGCTTGCACCACGCCGCTGTAAGGTATTACTTTGTCGTTGGTGAGCGAAATGCCGCTAAGGCGCGTTCGCATTTCGTCATAAAACTGTTCGCGCAAATTGGGCAAGCGGTCGGGTGCTATCATGGCGTAAAACATTTGTAGTACTTTGGCATCCATCATGTGTTCGAAATCGCAGGTGCGAAATTGATGTGTGTAATAGTCGAGCAATCGCTCGAAAGCTGCACCGTCCATTATGCTGCGCGAACGCCCTTGCATGGCCGAAAATATGCTTCCACCACAAAAAAGGTATAGTTTTGAGGAACTGAATATGTTGTTGCTATTGACCATAAATGTAATTTGTGCCAGAAAAGCGCCTATCGAGTAGGCAAAAACGTCGATGTGGCAGCCCTCGTCGAAAAGTGATATTTTGCCATGTTTTATATTATGTGCTAAAATTTCGAGTTCGCGCAAGCTTTGGTAGCCCGAGTTGAAAAAACGAATGGGCAGTTCGGTGAGTCGTTTGCTGAGCGATACGTTGGCAAACGAAAGCGCGCGGTCGTCGCCAAAGCTTGTTTTGCGCTCATCGATAATATTGCGTACAGCGCGTGGGTTTACCCATTCGGCAGGCGAGCGATTGATGTGGTAGGCTATGGGGAAAAGTAAAACGGGGCGTTGCAACGCGATACACAACTTTTCGGCCCATACTAAATATTTGTTCCAGCTGCGCTCGTTGAGTCCGTGTAGCAATATTAGGGTTTTCGAAAACGATTTTTGTCCGTTGAGTGGCACAAAAACGGGGCACTGAAAACGGAAGTTCTCTTGTATATTGCCATCGGCTTTTGCAACAAAGGGGATGTTGTTGAGTTCGGTACGACTGTCGAAATCGAAAAATCGTATGCCTACTTTGCTATCGTCGATGTTTTTTTCGATGCCCATGTTGAAAATGCTCGACAAATATTTGTATCGCTCGCTGTATTCCATTTTGCTAAACTGTTGTTATATTATTATTTATTCGAATGCTAATAAAATTTTCTGCAAATTAAATGTATTATTTTTTTGTGCTGAAAAAGTAGGTAAAATTGCACTGTCGAAGGGATTAAAATTGAAAAGTAGGGGTGAAAATTGAAATAGAGTGGTGAAAAAATGTTACATTATCGATGTAGTATTTGTTGGACTGCAATTAAAAATCTATTTTTGTGAAGGACAAAAATTAATACATCGAAAGAAATGAATTCAAAAATTCCGGCATATTTATACGAAAAGTCGAATGTGTTTCGTCTTATTATTTTTACTGCCATTTTTGCATTGCTCTTTATTAATATATTTCAACCATTCAATTCGCGCAATTGGTATGCAAATATCAACGACTTTAAATACTTCTTTTTCTCGAGCCTCATTATTCTTACTGGCATGTTGGTTGTGGTGGTTAGCCGCCTCATTATGTTGAGGTATGTGAATAAAACAAATGTACTTTATACTTATCAGTTGGCGCTGCACATATTTGCCGAGGTGCTTTTTATGTCGCTATTTTTTACCATTTTTGCAAAATTCATTCCGCGTGCTGGTGCCGAGCGCGACATAGTTGAAATTTTTGTGCAATCGGCTAAAAACACAGCATGGACATTGCTTTTGCCTTATTCGGCCTTATGGCTGTATTTTTCGTGGCGCGATAAAACACAAAAACTCAATCAGCTAATGAGTTTGCAAAAAGAGGATAGCACGGCAGAAGTGAAAAAAAGTCCTATTCTTGCTTTTACCGACGAAAAAGGTGAACTCAAAATATCGATAGCGCTCGATCATATATTATACGTCGATTCGGCCGATAATTATATTACGATACATTATTTGAATAAGTCGAAAATTTCGCAATTTTTACTGCGCAATTCGCTTAAATGGATGGAGGAGAATTTGGCAAAAGACAATGCTTTGGTGCGATGCCACCGTTCGTATATTGTGAATTTGGATAAGGTGAAAGTGATGCGCAAAACAAAAGATGGCATATTTCTTGAGCTCGATGCGCTCAATACACCCGATATTCCTGTGTCGAAAACTTTTTATCCGAAAGTGATATCGAAGTTTTCGGATTATTCGGTGTGATTTAGCTGTGAGCAGTAAGCGGTAAGCAGTAAGCGGTGAGTGGACCCGATGCTCGGGATGTAGGAAGACTACATAAGTTTATCAAATTTTTAATTAGCAACCATATCAATCAAAATAATCAACAATTTTTTTAAACAAAAAAAACAAACAAAAAAATGAAAAAAACACTTCTTGCTATTCTTGTTTTATTGACAACCATGGCTACAGAGGCGCAAGTTCACAAAAAACGCGAAATGCGTGCAGCATGGATTGCTACAGTTGCTAACATCGATTGGCCTTCGCGCCCGGGATTAAGTGTTGAGCAACAGCGCAAAGAGATGATTGATATGCTCGACAAATTGGCCGAAAACAAAGTGAACACAATTGTTATGCAAATTAGGCCAACGGCTGATAGTTTTTATCCCTCGACGCTCGAACCTTGGTCCAACTGGCTCACTGGCCGACAAGGCACTGCGCCATCGCCCTTTTACGATCCCTTGCAATTTATTATCGACGAGGCACATAGCCGCTGCATGGAGGTGCATGTGTGGCTCAACCCTTATCGCGTAACCAATAGCGATCGAATTGATATTTTGCACCAAAGCAATTTGTTTTTCAAACAACGCAATTTGTTTGTGAAATATGGCGGTAAGCATTATTTCGACCCTGGACACGATGCTACACGTGCATTTCTTAATCGTGTTGTTGAAGATATTGTACAACGCTATGATGTGGATGCGATACATTTCGACGATTATTTTTACCCTTACAAAGTTGCCAACGAACAGTTTCCCGACGACGAAACATTTAAAAATAACCCACGTGGTTTTGCGCCCAATCAAAAAGACGATTGGCGCCGCAATAATGTGGATATGATAATTGCTGAATTGCAAGCCACCATAAAACGCAACAAGCCTTGGGTGGAATTTGGTATTTCGCCTTTTGGTGTGTGGCGCAATAACAATGTCGACCCTCGCGGATCGGCAACACGTGCGGGTGTGCAAAACTACGACGACCTTTATGCCGACATTCTTAAATGGTTGCGCGAAGGTACCATCGATTATGTGGTGCCACAACTTTATTGGGAAATTGGTAAAAAAGTGGCCGATTACGAAATTCTTGTCAAATGGTGGAGCGAAAACTCTTACGGTAAAAACCTTTATATTGGGCTATATACTTCGCAATTGGGCAACAGCAAAGTGGACCCAGCATGGACACGTGGCAATGAGTTGATGCGTCAGATGCGCATGAATCTTCGTCACCCCGAAGTGGATGGCGCTATGCATTTTAGTGCCAAAGGACTTTTGCGTAACCCACAGGGTTTAAGTGATAGTTTGAAAACAAGTTTTTACAAATATCCTGCTATTACACCTGTAAATCGAAATATTGCAGGTGTGGCGAGTGCACAACCGCTCAATTTGCGCGTGCTAAAAGATAGCAACGAAATGCTTTTGTTGTGGGACAAAGTGCAAGCCGAAGGTGGAAATGCAATTCGCCATTATGTAGTGTATGCGTTTAAAG
The DNA here is from genome assembly GCA_964515675.1 of uncultured Paludibacter sp. Taxonomy (GTDB): domain Bacteria; phylum Bacteroidota; class Bacteroidia; order Bacteroidales; family Paludibacteraceae; genus Paludibacter. The sequence continues at coordinate 7,747 of CAZEVV010000024.1, forward strand.
GTAAGCAAGTTGGCGATATGAACGACCCTGCAAATATACTTGCATTTACGACCCAAAACTTGTTCGACCTTCGCAGGCACGACCCCAAAATGAAAGGTTATTACACTTTTGTGGTAACTTCGGTGAATCGATTTAAACACGAAAGCCCAGCTACTTATGCTGTAACACGGAAATTATAGTATTTTATTGATTTGAAGATTTGAAGATTTGAAAATTTGAAGATTTGAACACTAAGGATTTGAATACTAAGGATTTGTCCTGATTGCTATCGGGATTGAAGATTAAGGATTTGAAAATTTGAGATTTGTCCCGATTGCTATCGGGATTGAAAATTAAGGATTTGAGATTTGAGATTTGATTTGAAGATTTTGAATCTGAATTGATAAATGCTGATATTAATAAATGTATTGAAAGTTTTGGGTAATGTGCAAAAAAAGCCTTTTCCCAAAACTTTTTTCTATATTTTTCAGTACATTTGCCAATAATAACGAACAAAAATAAATATGCAGCCATTAGCCGAACGCATGCGTCCACAGAGTTTGGACGACTACATAGGACAAAAACATTTGGTGGGCGAAAATGCCATTCTACGTCAGGTAATTGAGTCGGGGCATGTGCCGAGTTTCATACTTTGGGGGCCACCAGGTGTGGGTAAAACTACACTTGCACGTATTATTGCCAACAAGCTCGAACGTCCTTTTTATACACTCAGTGCCATAAATGCTGGGGTAAAGGATGTGCGCGAAGTGATTGAAAAAGCAAAGCAAAGTAGGTTTTTTGCACAGGGTGGTAATCCCATTTTATTTATCGACGAAATACATCGTTTTAGTAAATCGCAGCAGGATTCGTTGTTGGGAGCTGTTGAAAATGGCACCATAACGCTTATTGGAGCAACAACCGAAAATCCCTCTTTCGAAGTAATAACGGCACTTCTTTCGCGCTGTCAGGTGTATGTGCTAAAATCGCTCGACGAGGCCGATTTGTTGTCGCTTATAAATAAGGCCATCGGTACTGATAAAGAGTTGAAAGAGCGTGATATACAGCTTATCGAAACCGATGCTATGATGCGATATTCGGGTGGCGATGCTCGCAAAATGCTCAATATTATTGAACTGGTGGTGGGGGCGGTGAGTGGCGCCAGCGTGCAAATTACCGATAAACTGGTGACAGATTGTTTGCAGCAAAGTCCACTCAATTACGACAAAGATGGCGAAATGCATTACGATATTATTTCGGCATTTATAAAATCGATACGTGGTAGCGACCCCGATGCTGCTGTTTATTGGCTAGCACGCATGATTGCTGGTGGTGAGGACCCTAAGTTTATTGCACGCCGATTGGTGATTTCGGCGGCCGAAGATATTGGGCTTGCCAACCCGAATGCACTTTTGCTTGCTAATACTTGTTTCGATGCGCTGCAAAAAATTGGATGGCCCGAAGGAAGAATCATACTTTCGGAGGTAACTATTTATTTAGCTTCGTCGCCCAAAAGCAATTCGGCCTACAATGCCATTAACGATGCCTTGGCGTTGGTTGAACGCACAGGTAATTTGCCTGTGCCATTGCATTTGCGCAATGCACCTACAAAGTTGATGAAAGATTTGAATTATGGCACAAACTATAAATATTCGCACGATTATCCCAACAATTTTGTGGAGCAACAATTTATGCCCGATGCCCTTAAAACGAATCGCATTTGGAAAGTGCAAAACAATCCTTCCGAAGGGAAGTTGGGCGAATGGCTTCGAAAACTTTGGAAAGGGAAATACTAAGAATTGAAGATTTCAGCCCCCTAACCCCCTTAAGGGGGAATAGAGAATGAAGCTGGTGATAATTGGTTATTTTGTTGAAAATTAGGGGTTTAAAATTTGAAGATTTGAAGATTTCTGCCCCCTAACCCCTCCCTCCTACGTCATGAGGTAAACACCTAAAGGGGGAATAGAGAAAGAGGCTGGTAATAATTGATTATTTTGTTGAAAATAAAGGATTTGAATATTAAGGGTTTGTCCCGAAGAATTCGGGATTGACGGATTTGATAGATTTTAAGAATTTGTAAATAAATAATTTATGGGTTCAGTAATAGTGGTGCTTACATTTTTGTTGGCTTATTATGGGCGATCGGTTTTTGGTGCTTTGGCGGGTATTGATGTCGAAAATCAGTATCTTGCATTGTTGTATTATTATGCGTGGTGGGTAATTCCATCGTCGATTGTAGCCTTAATATATTACAAACCCCAAAATTTTTTCTCACGCATTGGTTTGTCGAATGATTTTTACAAAGCTTTAAAGTTCTCGTTTTTGTGTACTTTGCCAATGATTTTGAGTTCGGCTATCATGGGGAAAATATTATACGATGGTAATTTTATCCAACATGCATTCGGTTTGTTACGCACAACATTATTCGCTGGATTTTTTGAAGAGTATTTTTTTAGGGCATTTTTGTTTGGCATGTTGTTTTATAAAATGAAATGGGGTTTTGTGCCTGCGGCATTACTAGGAGCAATCATTTTTGGTATGGGGCATATGTATCAGGGTGAAAGTGTAGTGCAAACAGCCATAATTTTCGGAATTACTGCCATGGGTGCAGCGTGGTTTGCATGGCTTTTGGTTGAATGGGGCAATAACCTATGGGTGCCGATATTTATGCATATATTTATGAATATGTCGTGGGTGCTTTTTGATATAAGCGAAAATGCAATGGGTGGCTTGCTTTCGAATGTTTTTAGAGCCACAACCATTGCATTGACAATCATTTATACGATACGAAAAAATAAGCAAAGCGGCATGCGTGTAAATACCCAAAACTTGTTTTATAACAAAAACGAAGGGTGAATTTTAAAAATTGCATTTTTAATTTGCTTATAATAATTATTTTAACTCATTCAGTTTTCTTGTTTTTGATTTTTCGAAGGTAAGCCCTTGCATGTTTTTATGCCAAAAATTCGATACAAGGGGCAATAGCCTATAAGACTTGTTATGGATAAAACCAACGCAAACCCCAAGAGTATTAAACCTACAATGTCGGAAAACACATTGAGATAAAATAATATGATAATTACTATCGATAATCCAAGGCGAATTATCTTGTCGAGCGAACCCATATTCGATTTCATTGCTGTAATTTTTTAGAGGTTAAACAAATTGTTTTATTACTGATGTGCTTATTGCTAAGCCTTTAGTAATATAACATATTTAAGCCTCAAAAGTTGATTAAATCTGAATAAAAATCCATTGTGTTTTATTATTCTAAATGTTTCGTTTAAGCTTTATTTCAGTAAAGTATGCACAAATTATATCAATTCGAAATTTACTTGTTCGATTTGAAAAGGCAATCGTAGCAAAAAAATATAGTTTTTTCAATTGCCAATTCGTCAATCTTGATTATCTTTGTAAATTGTAATTAAAATAAAAATAAGAAAATAGAAAATGGAAATTACTGGAAAGATTATTGCCGTGTTGCCTCTACAACAAGGTGAAGGACGCAATGGTACGTGGAGAGCGCAAGATTATGTATTGGAAACATTGGACCAATATCCAAAAAAAGTTTGTTTCAACCTTTTTGGTGCAAAAATTGATCAATATCCCGTGGCAATCGACGAAGTTGTAAATGTGAGTTTTGATGTCGAAAGTCGCGAATACAATGGTCGTTGGTTTACAACAATTCGTGCATGGAAGATTGACAAAAACGTATCGGCACCTGCAGCAGCAGCGCCACAATCGGTTGTTAATGCAGCGCCTTTCAACCCTACAGCAGCGAGCAACGATTCGGGTACCGACTTGCCTTTTTAAATAGAATATTTAGCAAGTATAAAGCAAACCAATGAATAAAGTGCTTATAGGCATGAGTGGCGGCATCGATAGCTCGATAGCTGCCATTCTTTTAAAGGAGCAGGGCTACCAAGTGGTGGGCGTTACTTTTGGCTTTTGGGGCGAAAATACCAAACATGCCGACGATGCTGCCGCTATGGCTTCGATTATTGGTATTGAGCATTATAGCATCGACTTGCGCGAGCGTTTTAAAACAACAATTGTCGATTATTTTGTTGAGGAATACATCGGTGGACGAACACCTTTTCCGTGTGCTAAATGCAACAACGAGCTAAAATGGACTGTGATTTTTGAAGAGGCCGAACGCCTTGGATGTGATTTTGTGGCCATGGGGCATTACGTGGAAATTGTGCAACACAATGGCAAAAACTATATACGCGAAGCCCGCGACCCGGATAAAGATCAATCGTTTTTTCTTTGGGGTTTGAGTTCGCAACAAATTGCACGCATCGTTTTTCCATTAAGTAAGTTTTATAAAACCGAAGTGCGCGCAATGGCACGCGAACGGAATTTAAGCATAGTGTCGGATAAAAAAGATAGTCTGGGCGCTTGCTTTTGCGAAGGCGATTACCGACCATTTTTGCAAAAGCAACTTGCCGACCCGAAGCGATGGATTTACGAAGGTAATTTTGTGGATACCGACGGCAATGTGTTGGGCAAACATAAAGGTTATCCGCTTTATACGGTGGGGCAGAGGCGCGGATTGATTCATTTGAACAGGGCAGTATTTGTAAAGGAAATTCGCCCGCAAAGCAACGAGGTTGTGTTGGCATCGCTCAACGATATGTATCGAACAAGCTTTAATATTCACAGCATGCGCTATATCGATAAAGCTGATTTTGAGGGAGAACTAATTGTGAAAATAAGGTATCGCAAACAAAGTAATAGGTGTCGTGTTATATTCGAAACCGAAACTGCTGCTCAGGTGCAACTCAACGAACCCTTAGAGTCGATAGCACCCGGACAAACTGCTGTTTTTTATGTAGATGGCAGAGTAATTGGGGGTGGATTTATTCAATAAAAATCGAAAATCGAAAATCGAAACACGAAACACAAAACACGCAATGACAACAACATTAACCATATTGGGTAGCGGGTCGGCATTGCCAACGCGCGATAATTTCCCTACATCGCAGGTACTCGAAATGCGCGACAAGCAATTTATGATTGATTGTGGCGAAGGGGCACAAATACGTATGCGACAAATGAATGTGAAAACCGCACGTCTAGGGCATATTTTCATTTCGCATCTCCATGGCGATCATGTTTTTGGGCTTATTGGCCTCATTTCGAGCTTTGGAATGTTGCATCGCACTGCCGACCTTTACATACATGCTGCACCCGAATTGGAGACTTTATTGAGGCCTCAACTCGATTTTTTTTGCGATGAATTGACTTTTAAAGTGATTTTTGTGCCTTATGACCCACGCAAGTATGCCCTGATTTTTGAGGACCGATCGGTGAAAGTGCACAGTTTGCCACTCAAACATCGAGTGCCAACATGTGGTTTTTTGTTCGAAGAAAAAACAGGCGACCGACACATTGTGCGCGACATGATTGATTTTTACAAAATCCCAACATGGGCCATACACAATATTAAAAAAGGTGCTGATTTTGTAACAGATAGTGGCGATGTGATTGACAATGCACTGCTCACTAACCCGCCAAAACCAGGAAAGCGCTTTGCCTATTGCTCGGATACTGCTTACAACGATAAGCTTATTGAGTGGATTGAAGGTGTGGATTGCCTATACCACGAAGCCACTTTTTTGAGCGACGAAATTATTCGTGCAAAAAAAACAATGCATTCGACAGCTGCACAGGCTGCTACAATAGCGCAAAAAGCTGGCGTTAAAAAGTTAATTATTGGACATTATTCGGCTCGTTATACTAATAAAGCGCCCTTGCTTGATGAGGCCAAAAATGTTTTTGAAAACACCTTTTTGGCCGAAGATATGAAAATTTATGAAATTTAATGACATTTTGTTGTGTTTTTAGGTGTGTTTGCTTTCTATAAGTGCGAAAAAATGATTATTAAATGATAATTTAATAATTTATCTTGTGTTTTTATGTTTACGATGTGCATAATTTTGATTATCTTTGCCGAAAAATTAGCAGTAATAATAAAACTAAAATAATATGCAAACATTATCCGAGAGACTATTAGCTCTTTCGCCTTCGGAAACTCTTGCTATGTCGCAAAAAAGCAACGAACTGAAAGCGCAAGGCATCGATGTTATTAACTTAAGTGTTGGTGAACCCGATTTCTTTACGCCCGACCACATCAAGCAAGCCGCTAAGGAAGCCATCGACAACAATTTTTCGTTCTATTCGCCAGTGCCAGGCTATCCTGCATTGCGCAATGCTATTTCGGCAAAATTGAAAAACGAAAATGGTTTGGATTATAAACCCGAACAAATTGTTTGCTCGAATGGTGCTAAGCAATCGGTATGTAACGCAATACTAGCACTTGTAAACAAGGGCGACGAAGTTATTATTCCTGCTCCTTTTTGGGTGAGTTATCCCGAAATGGTTACTTTGGCCGAAGGTAAATCGGTAATTGTTTCGGCTGACATTGACCAGGATTTTAAAATTACACCTGCACAACTCGAAGCTGCTATTACCAACAAAACTAAGGCGGTAATTATTTGTTCGCCATCAAACCCAACAGGAAGTGTTTATAGCAAAGACGAGTTGAAAGCTTTGGCAGATGTGCTTGCGAAATATCCTCAAGTTTTTATTATTTCCGACGAAATTTACGAACATATCAACTATATGGGCGGTCACGAAAGCATTGCCCAATTCGAAAACGTGCGCGACCGTGTGTTTATTATCAACGGTGTGTCGAAGGCTTATGCTATGACAGGCTGGCGTATTGGTTGGATGGCAGCACCAAAATGGTTTGCATCGGCATGTAATGTGTTGCAAGGTCAGTACACTTCGGGACCAAACTCGGTAGCACAAAAGGCGGCTGAAGCTGCTTACACAGGCGACCAAACTTGTTTGAGCGAGATGCGTGCCGCTTTCGAACGTCGCAAAAACTTAGTTGTTGCCATGGCACGCGAAATTCCAGGTCTTAAAGTTAACGACCCACAGGGTGCTTTTTATGTTTTCCCTGATGCAAGTTATTATATCGGAAAAGCATACAAAGGCAAAGTAATCGAAAATTCGGGCGACTTAGCAATGTACTTACTCGAAGTGGGGCATGTGGCATGTGTTGGCGGTGGTGCTTTTGGTGCGCCTAACTGCATTCGTATGTCGTACGCAACTGCCGACGATATATTGGTAAAAGCATTTGCACGTATCAAAGATGCTCTAGCAAATTTAGAAACTGTATAGTTTTTAGTATTTGAAAAATTTGGTATTTGAAGATTTGTCCCGGAGCTACTGGGACAAATCTTCGTTTTTTATAGGTGTTCATTCTACTAAAACAGGCATTGAAAAAATTACTTTCTATCGAAAAACGGATTTTTTGAACTGCAACTTATCGGGATGCCATACACATCGGTGCAACCACGCATAAAACCTGCATGAATGGCCGCATAACCTACCGAAAACATTATGCGATTGTCGACTCTGCGGTCCGATGCCAACGCTGCTGCTGAGCCAATAGCAATGCCCAAGTCGGTTGTGTTGAGCACGCAAGGTACTTTTGGGTAGGTGAGTTTTTCGGCACAAGTTTCGAAACCACAATAGCCGCAATTCAAATTCATGGTCTGACTTTTAGTGCCAATAAGCACAATGGCCTCGGCGTGCATAATGTTTTCGGCATCGCGCATAAAAAAATGATGCTCAGGCTTAACGGAAAGCTTTTTCATCATGTCGATCAATATTCGAGTACTGTTGTCAGTCACTAGCTTTATTTCAATAATGTCGATTCCACGGGCTTTGGGTGCAGTGCGTGCTGCTGTCATCATTTCGTTGGCTACGCTTAATAAACGTTCGCGGCGGGTGTTTCTTTCGTCGATTACCATAATTGTGATTTTTGTTTTAAAAGTATTTGAATAATGAATTTATTTTATTTCTTGTCATCTAATAAACGCCTGTAACTAGGCTTATTAGGTGATTGTAGTGTAATTTCATCCCAATTTTTAAAAACTCAGCCAAAATTGTTAGCCGAAATGTAAAAATTTTGCTCCTAAACATCCCAACTTATTCCCAATAATATTCCCCGCTTTAGGGGATTAGGTGGTAGTTAGGAATTTGCATTTTTATAAAAGCTTGTAAAGATTTTTTGTTTGTAAAAAATGATTGAAAGATGCTTACCAAAGTAGCTGAATTATTAGATTGTAAATGAATTAATTTATTTATTTTTCATTCCTCAAATTCATTTTTATTTTTCGCTTTTCATTTTTCACTTTTCACTTTTATTCCAACTTACTCGTTTGTTCAATAATACTTTCGAAAATTGGAGGGTTACTAGCTACAATTCTGTTTCCGAAAATATAATTATCGCCACCGTTGTAGTCGCTTACTTTGCCGCCAGCCTCTATAACTATCAGTGTGCCAGCGCAAACGTCCCATGCTTTGAGCCCTTGCTCCCAAAAACCATCGAACCTGCCACAAGCCACATAGCACATATCAATTGCTGCCGAACCCAACCTACGTACGCCGCGTGCATTAAACATTGCCCAGCGCAATACATTCATATATGTATCCATTTGCTCGAAGTTGGTGTACGGAAATCCTGTTGCTAAAAGTGCATCGTTGATATTGCTGCGTGGCGAAACCTTAATTTTATTGCCATTGAGATAGGCGCCTCCATTTTTTGTAGCATAAAAACATTCGTTGCGACAAATATCGTACACCACACCCACAAGTATCTCGGTATTGTGCATTAAACCAATGCTTATGGAGTAAACCGGAATGTTTTGTATGAAGTTGGTGGTGCCATCAAGTGGATCGATGACCCAATTCAATGTATCAGATTTTTTTTCGCTCGTACCCTCTTCACCAATTATTCCTGCTTCGGGCAAAATATTCAAAAGTCCCTTTACCAATTGTTTTTCGGCTTCTTTGTCGACATAGCTCACCAAGTCGTGCAAGCCTTTGTGTTCAACACTGCTATCGTTAAAGTGTTCGCGTTCGTGCGCAATGTATTGAGCTGTTTTTTGCGCCAAAACTTTTACTTGTTCACATATTTGTATTAAATCGAATTTCATGCTAAATATTATCTTTATTGATGTATGTTTTTATATTTGATGCTTTTGTTATGCGCTAAAATATGCGGTTCGAAAACACAATCGCTCACACCTTCCATGTTATGCACAGCGCCACCAGCTTCGCGAACGAGCAAAATGCCTGCGGCAATGTCCCATGGTTTGAGGTCGTATTCAAAGTAAAAATCGAATCGGCCAGCGGCCACATAAGCCATATCGGTGGCTGTGCTTCCAGTGATACGAATTTTTCGGGTTTGCGTTCTCCATTTGTTGAGTTTTTTAAGAAAATTCTCCGAATTGTCGAAATTTGTGCAAGGAAATCCTGTTGAAATAATGGCATTACGCGTTTCGCTTCGGTCGGATACGTATATTCTTTTGTTGTTGAGATATGCACCCCCATCTTTCCAAGCATAAAAACATTCGTCGGCATTTATTTCGTACACCACAGCAATGGTGGGTTCTTTGTTTTCGACGAGTGCAATGCTGACGGCGTATGGCCCCAAGCCATGGCAAAAGTTTGAAGTGCCATCGAGCGGATCGACAATCCATGTAAGTGCTGTGTTTTTTTTGTCGCAACTGTTTTCTTCGACACAAAATCCGGCATCGGGTAGGAGCGCGTGCAGTGCTTTTACAATAAGGGTTTCGGCTTGTCGGTCGACATAGCTTACCATGTCGTTTTTGGCTTTAAGTTCAATTTTTTCGGTGTTGAATGATGCTGACTCTTTGCGAATAAAATTGCCCGCCGATATGGCAATTTTACATACTGAATGGCAAATGTCTTTACGTTTTATCATCTGAAAGTCCGTTTTTAATCATTCGTGTGCAAAGATAATTTGTTTTTGTGGGATGCGAAAATGTATTGCAATGTTTTTTTGTGCATAAAATTGCTTCGAATGTTAAAAATCAAATGCTTTTGAATAATTTATATAGTTATTTTAAATTTTGTTCTTACATTTGTGTTTTGTTTGTTAAAAAAACGATATGCATATATTTTGTTTTTCAAATTGGACTCAAATTTATAATATCATATTCGTTTTGATTATTTAAAACAATACTTGCAAAAAGATAAATGTATCCTGTTTTAATAAAAATTTAAATGGGATTTAATCAAGGTTTTTATGAAGAAATTGTGGTATTTAATAATAATGTTGTTGTGTGTTCAAATTTTGCCCGCACAGCAAGTTTCGTTCAGCGATTCGGTAAAAATTAGTTTAATTACCTGCTCGCCAGGGCCAGAGCTTTATGCGCGTTTTGGGCACACCGGCATTCGTGTGTTGGATACTGTGCGTGGTGTCGATGTGGTGTATAATTATGGCTTGTTCAGCTTTAATACCGAAAATTTTTACCTTAAATTCATTAAAGGCGAAACCGACTATAGCTTAGGTGTGGTGCCTACATCGTATTTTTTGCCCGAATATGTTGAGCGCAATTCAATGGTTTGGGAGCAGGAATTGAATCTTACAATCAACGAAAAAGAGAAACTTTTGGGCTTGTTGCAGCAAAATTATTTGCCCGAAAATAGGGTGTATCGTTATAATTTTGTTTTTGATAATTGTGCCACTCGTCCGCGCGACATTTTTTTGAAATCCATCAACGGACTGGTAGTAATGAAGCCTTCGCTCGATGAGCCCAAAACATTTCGTCAGTGGGTTGGCGTGTATGTTGGCGAGCATAGTTGGGCCAAATTTGGTATCGATTTGCTTTTTGGAATGGATGCCGACAGAAATGCAACACAATTCGAGAGTTTGTTTTTACCCGAAGTGTTGATGAATGAATTTCAAACAGCAACAATAAAACACAAAGACAGTGTAGGTACGCGCAAATTAATAGCACAAAAAAATATATTGGTACAATCCAATCCTAGTTTAAGTCTGAAAAAGAGTTGGTTAAAGTCGCCTTTTGTGATTTTATGTGCCGTATGTTTTATTGTTTTTCTTATTTCGGTATACGATTTCTGGAAAAAGCGCCACAATTTATGGTTCGACTCAGTATTGTTGCTAATAAGTGGTTTTGCTGGTATTTTGGTGTTTTACCTTATGTTTTACTCGGCTCATCCATTAGTAAAAAATAATTTGAATATTTTATGGCTCAATCCATTTAATATTATTATTGCTTTGCTCATTTGGCTCAAACCATTGCGTTTGTATATGATGTTTGTGCAAATTGCCAATGTGTTGCTTTTGGTGCTTACTTTGTTGTTAATGGCCATATCGGTGCAAAGTTTTAATGTGGCAATATTCCCATTAATTGTAACTTTGCTCATACGCTATTCGGCTTGGATTTTGCGTACAAAGCGTATATTGTTTAAATCCACACGCAATGGCACAAAACTCATTAAAAATAGGTCGAACGACTGAAAATATTGATTGATTATTATTTTCGAGCTTTGCTATAGTCGAGTTTGCTCAAGCGTAAAATACCATCTTGTATGGTTTGTTTTAATCGGCAGTCGCAATTACAAACACCTGGTTCCAATAGGCCACTTCGGGTTATAATTTCGAATTCGTTATTAAAGTTTTCGGTGAATATTTTATCCTTAATATTACTTTCAATTTGATGGCGTGTCCACCATTTACCTATGTCGATAAAGTTTTTGTTGGGCACGATACTGTGCGAATAGCAAGCTACATAAAAGAATACATAGTGAAACTCGTGTTCGGTTTCGTGTATGTAATTCGATAGAAATATTGGTTTAATGCTCTCAATACCATAACGTTCTTTAGCCGTACGCATCACACAGGCTTCGGGGTTTTCGTTGAGTCGAATATGGTTCGAAATGGCCGTGTCCCACATGCCTGGAAATATAATATCGTTGTACGAGCGCTTTTGTAAATACAGTCGGTTTTCGTCAATCACCATTACACGTACAATGGGATGCATGTATTTTTTATCGTCGAACAAGCTCAGCTGATGTTGTATGGAACCAATAATTTTACCCGTATTGTTTACAATTGGCCACCACTCTTCGCGCAATAGCCTTACACGCACAATGCTCACACGCACAAAAAGATATATGCCAACGAAAAGCAATGCTGCAAAATAAAGATACTTCACATATTGTAAACTCTCGGCGTTGACATTAAAATAATGCATACTGAAGTACAACATTAAGTAGGATGACATTATCGAACCAAAAATGATAATTGTGCGGTACATTTCGTTCAGATTGTTTTGCATGCTAAACAGCTTTGTATTGGCCTTCGAAATTAGCTGGTCGATATTGTTGCGTAGTATTAATGTTGCAGCAAAAATTCCAATTGTTGTAATTTCGGCTGCAATGGGGCGTATAATTTCGGGGAAGTTGCTATATTGTGCAATGGAAGTTATTGTGGCTACAAATACAAAAATAAAACTTGAGTAAAGAAACCAATTGAATGTTTTTTTGTAATTGTAATGTATATAAATGAGTGTAATTAATGCAGTGCCCGACGTAACAATCCATGCTACGTGTAATGCTGCAATATTGAATAAAAGAATAAACAATAATAGCGGACTGAAATGTATAAGAGGATTAAAGAATGATTCTTTAATGAGTTTTCTGAGATCGTTCATAAATACTTCAACACTGTTTTTTCAACTGTAATACTTGTTATTGCTTTTTATAACAACAAAAGATTGATTATGTTTAAAACATACGAAAACAGCGTGGTATAGTTTGAGAATGGTAGAAATTATTAATACATTACATTCTACTTGCTGTACTTTTGTATTTTTGAACATAAACATATGGATTGTTATTTCAAAAACCCAAATTAATGTGTCATATTTAATTATGTTGTTGAAAAAAAGCGCTTTCCATTGTGCAAACGATTGCATTTTTATATTTTCAAATATCGTTATTGTTTGTATTAATAAGCACAATTAAACATAACTTTGCTGTGAAATTTCAACTTGTCTAATATTATTAATAATATCATGAAGCAAATTAAACGCACAATTTTCATTTTACTTTTAATTGCATTGAACTCAAAATCTGTGCAATCGTCATCATTTGTCGGAGGTAGAACTGATTTTAGAGATGAAACAATTTATTTTGCCATTACAACACGTTTTTACAATGGTGATAAATCAAACGATATCTATTGTTGGGACCGAAAAGATGAAGGTGACCCAGCATGGAGAGGTGACTTTAAAGGTTTGATTGAAAAACTTGATTACATAAAAGCACTCGGTTTTACTGCTATATGGATAACTCCTGTGGTTGAAAATGCGAGCGGTTACGATTATCATGGATATCATAGTTTTAATCATAAAAAAGTAGATACGCGATACGAATCTACGGATGTAACACTTAAAACTTTGGTTGATGCTGTGCATGCTAAGGGTATGAAAATTGTTTTAGATATTGTGTTAAATCATACTGGTAATTTTGGTGATGAGTTTTTATGTCCAATGTTTCGAAAAGAAGGCGACTTGTCGAGCATTGAAAGCATGAAATTTCATCCTCAAACCAAACTTCCGTCCAATTATTTTTCATTACCGGGTGGTCAGCAATACCAAACACGCCTTGCACGTATGAAAAATACAGACGGCGTAAACCATGATGTAAACAACCATTATCACCATTTTGGCAACTTCAACTGGGACGATTGGACAACTCAAGTGGCTCAAATTGCAGGAGACTGTGTCGACTTGAATACTGAAAACCCAATTGTGTACAACTATTTAGTGGAAGCATACACTCAGTTTATTGAAATGGGCGTTGATGGCTTTCGAATCGATACAGGCAAGCATATCAACAGATTAGTTTTTAATAAAGTCTTTAATGATGCTTTCCACAATGCCGCTCAGGCTAAAGCAAAAAATAACCTCCCTCTGTTTGCCCA
>CAZEVV010000025.1:0-16723 GCA_964515675.1 uncultured Paludibacter sp.
AACTTCAACATATCAAATAACTTCAATCAACGCTCGTTCCCTCTCCCTGGGAGAGGGCTAGGGAGAGGTGAAACATACATTATGATAAAAAAACATACAACACTATTTTTCTTGTGGCTGATTGCAACAACAGCAATAGCTACCGATAAGAATATGATTGTGAAGGAATACAACATAGCAGATGGATTGCCTCACAATACTGTTTTTCATTCGTTGAAAGACAGAGATGGCATGATGTGGTTTGGCACGTGGTATGGGCTATCGAGTTTCGATGGGGTAAAGTTTAAACGCTACAACACGCGCGACAATATTAATGCTGACATTCCGCCACACAAAATTCAAATGGTGGTTGAGGCCAACGATGGCAACCTTTGGGTGAAAACCATCGACCATAAATTGTATTTGTTCGACAAAAATTTGGAGTTATACTACGATGCTTTCAATGCCATAAAAGCAAACTTTACCGTTAGTCCGAAAATTATTAAAATACAACGCACGCCCGATGGCAACCTTTTGGTACTTACGCGCGACAAAGATTTTTTGCTCCTCAGCTCGCGCGGTGGCGGCAATATTAATGTCGAACTTTTGTACGACTCGGAGGTGGATAAACGCGCATATGTAAACAAAAACCATTTTATCGAAACAAGCAGCTCGCTCAACTGGATAGGTGTTGATTTTAAAATAATATGGGCACCAAAAGCCAAAGCATTGCGCTCGAAACCAAGCGATTTTGTTTCGACCAAATTGCTTAGCGAGATGAAAGGCGAATTTTCGACAGCACATTTTAGCGGTGGAATTATGTGGTTGGGCGATAGCAATGGGCAAATTTTTGGCATCGATACACATAGCGGAAAAGTTACGAAACACAGCATGCAAGCCGCAGGCATGATTCAAAATATTGTAAAAGCCAATGCCAATGCGCTATATGTCACGGTGGCATCACGTGGCGTTTTTCTTATCGACACCAAAACCTCGCAGCAACAATTGCTTGTGCCGCTTTCGGCCACCGATGTTGTGACGGATGCCTATGTGGATAGTTATGATAAATTGTGGCTTGAATTGAACAATACAAATTTATTGTATTACGACCCATTTTCGCTTATCAGCAAACGTTTTGTACTGCCATTTGGCCGCGTAAACCGCAATGTACAGGTGCAAGATGGCAAGGAAATGGGCATGTTTTTTCTGTCCACATCGGGCGAATTGCTATGGTTCGACCGCGAACGCATCGATTTACTTTTGCTCAGCAATCAGTACGAGCTACGTGCCAATAATACGAAACGTGCATTTTTTTCGTTTTTGCTCGACCGCGACAATATCCTTTGGCTCAATTCAAGTTCGATGGGGCTTGCACGTGTAAGTTTCCCCAAGCAACAGTTTCGCACAATAAACATTCATACCAATAAAAAAACCGAAGCAGGCGATGAACTTGCTGTAAAAACACTTTACGAAGCACGCAATGGCGACCGTTGGATAGCTACACGTGCACGCGAATTGCACTGGCTAGATAGCGATGGCAATACGAAATTTGTGTTTTCGGACAATAACTTCTCCATTGGCAATGTTTACCATATAATGGAGGACGACAAAGGCAATTATTGGTTTTCGACCAAAGGCAATGGCCTGGTACTTGCCGAGCCCGACATAAATGCTACGTTCAAATTTCGATTTACACGCTTTGTAGCGCTTGCAACCGACCGCAACGCCATAAGCGGAAACGATGTGTACTACACATATCAGGACAGCAAAAAACGCATATGGGTGGCTACTTTCGGCACAGGGCTCAACCTTATTCAGCGCGAAGGACAAAACTATGTATTTAAACATCGCAACAATAGTTTTAGTCATTACCCAAAATTCGGTCAATACATGGAGGTGCGCAATATTGTGGAAGACAAAACTGGGCGACTTTGGGTGGGTACTAGCGATGGTTTAATGTCGTTCGACGGAAATTTTGCGCAAGCCTCGGACATACGTTTCGAAACATTTCGCAACGAGCCTAGTGTTTCAAACATTTCGGACAATGACATTTATGTACTTTTTAAAGATGCCGAAGAAAATGTGTGGGTGAGCGTGTTTGGTGGTGGACTAAACAGGCTATTGCAATACGACACCGAAAAGAAATTGCCTGTTTTTAAAAGCTATGGCATAAACGAAGGTTTAAAAAGCGATGTATTACTTTCGATAGTTGAAGATAAGGCTGGCTTTTTGTGGGTGGCAACAGAAAATGCCATTTCACGCTTCGATAAAGCGAAGGAAACATTCCGTAATTTCGATCGCTACGATGGCTTGTCGAATGTGCAACTCGAAGAGCAATCGGTGGTGCAACTCAACAATGGCGAGATGTGGTTTGGTACGCGCAATGGCGTATTAAGTTTCAACCCGCAAAAAATTGAAACCTACAACTATAGCTATCAAACTATGATTGTTGATTTTTTAGTGTCGAATCGCGAGTTGCGTAGTTTTACCGACAACCCAATACTTACGGGATCCATACGCTATGCAAATACGATAAAATTAAAGCATCATCAATCCACTTTTGTAATCGAATTTGCCGCACTCAACTATTACAATCAAAACAGCGTATCGTACAAATACATTCTCGAAGGCTACGAAGACGAATGGCATTACATTGGCAAAAACCGCATTGCCTCATATCCCAACATACCACCCGGAAAGTACTTGTTTAGGGTGCAAACGCTCGACGAAGCCAACCCTTTGCTACATTCGGAGCGCACGCTCGAAATCATAATTCTACCCCCATGGTGGCGCACTTGGTGGGCACATACTATATATTTTGTATTGCTATTGCTATTGGCCTATGGCGTATTTCGTGGGGTGTTGTTCTACATCAAAATGCGCAACGAGGTGTATATCGAACATCGCGTTTCGGAGCTCAAAATTAAGTTTTTTACCAATATCTCGCACGAGTTACGCACGCCGCTAACGCTTATTTCGGGACCCATACAGGAGCTCAAACAAAATCAATTGCTCGATGCCAAGGGGCAGCAATATGTAACGCTTATCGAAAAAAGTGCTAAGCAAATGTTGCAACTCGTAAATCAAATTCTCGATTTCCGAAAAATTCAGAATGCCAAAATGGTGTTGCGTGTATCGCAATTCGATTTGAATAATTTGTTGATGAATTTTCAGCACGAATTCAGGGTGCTATCCGAAGAGAACGATATAGCATTCAATTTCTTGCTCAACAACGATGAAATACCTGTGTGGGCCGACCACGAAAAAATTGAAATTGTTGTGCGCAATATTATTTCGAATGCATTTAAATACACAAAAGCAGGTGGTACAATTAACATAAGCACCGGGCTTATCGAAGGACGCAATGCTTGTTATATAAAAATTGAAGACAGTGGCGTGGGCATACCGCATAATAAGCTGAATGATATTTTTGAGCGTTTTTATCAGGCCGACAACAAAACAAGTAGCTATTTCCCTGGCACAGGCATTGGTTTGGCACTCTCGAAAGAGTTAGTGCAGCTACACCATGGCAATATTAGCGCCGAAAATCGGGCCGAAGGAGGCGCCATTTTCACCGTCGAACTACAGTTGGGCAAAGAGCATTTCAACGAGTCGGAAGTGAATTTTTATGTGTGCGACAATGCCCCACAAGCGCTTGTTGAAGAGCTGCAAGCTACGGCCGACGAAAATGTAGAAGCTACCACAAATGCCGAATTGCCAACAGTATTGGTGGTTGAGGACAATAAAGATATGCGTGCATTGCTCAAAATGCAGCTCGAAGATCGTTACAATGTGTACACGGCAGCCGATGGTGCCGAGGGTTTGCGCAAAGTCAATCAGCTGCACCCCGACATAGTTGTAACCGACCAAATGATGCCCGAAATGTCGGGCTCTGAAATGTTGAAACAAATACGTTCAAACTTCGACATCAGCCATATACCCGTAATTATACTCACGGCAAAGGGCAGCGAAGAAGCCAAAATTAAAGCCATTAGTCTTGGTGCCAATGCTTATATCACTAAGCCATTCAACAAAGAGTATCTCATTGCGCGCATCGACCAACTTTTGTCGGACCGCAAAGTTTTTCGCGAAAAAATATGGAACAATAGCAATTCGAATGCCGAGCAATCCACCGAAAGCAATAGCTATGGTTCGTATTTAGAGAAAAAAGATTTGCAAATGCTCGAAAAAATTCACGAAGTAATTGAGCTCAACTTGAACAATAGCGATTTCAATATCGATGTGATAGCCGAGAATTTGGGTTTGAGTCGTTCGGCCTTTTTCAAAAAAGTAAAAAGTTTAACCGGCCTAGCTCCTGTGGATTTGGTGCGCGATTTCCGCCTCAACAAATCGGTTGAATTGCTCAAAAACACCGACTTTACAGTGACCGAAATTGCCTACGAAGTAGGATTTAAAGAAGCTGGCTATTTTGGCAAATGTTTCCGCAAAAAATTCGACCAAACACCTACGGAATTTATGAATAAGTATAGGAAATACAATTAAAAGATTTATTATTTGAAGATTTGAGATTTGATATTTGATATTTGAAGATTGTCGCTAGCGTGGATTTGCTATACGTGCTACGATTTAATGGCACGAATGGCAACCAACGGTCAGCGACCAAAGGGAGATAAATTCGCGCCAGCGGGAGAAAAAAAAATCAAGGTTTTAAATCCAAATGCTAGCTTCGTTACGTCTAACCTACAAAAACCGACATTCAACAACTTTAAGTTCATTATTTACAAAGTAAAACAGTACTTTTGAACAAGATTGTAAGGTGTCGACATCATTAACAATTAAAAAAAAATTATCATGAAACGTATTGCATTTCTTTTAGGTGTATTAATAATGCTTTTGGGCTTCGAAGCTCATGCCAACGAAAACCGCAGACTCGAAGCTGCTCACGACTCTATTATGTACGAAAAGTTGAGTCCCGAACAACTCATCGAACTCAAAAAAAACGAGAATCTTGTCGAACTTCGACGCATCGAAGCACGTGCCAAAGACAGCATGCCATTCAGTCAGCTGGGTTTATTAGCCATAGTTGCTATGCCATTTGCATTTGTATTGATTATCATTTTGCTCAATGTGCGCATGCGCAATCGCGAGTCGCAACGCAGGTACGACATTTACATGAAATCGCTCGAGATGGGACAGAACATTCCGGCACATTTTTTCGATGAACCCGAGAAAAAACGTGCATCGAATCTCAAAAATGGCATTTTGTGGCTGGCTGTAGGTTTGGCTTTGGTAATATATTTTGTAATAGTGAAAGAACACGATGCATTGGTGTTGGGCATAGTGCCAGCATTTGTAGGCGCAGGCTATTTGTTGGTGCATTGGCTCGATAAACCAATACAAAAAACAACACGCAATGAGTAAAACCGAGGATATCCTGTGGGTGAGTCGCGTCACGCTGCTGGACGATACTTCGGCTTTCGACAAGTTAACGCTCAAATACCAATCGTCGGTGCGACGGTTTTTGCTCAATCTTACCATGGGCGACACAGCTTTGAGCGACGACTTGGCACAAGAAACTTTTATTCGTGCTTATCTTAATATCGGAAGCTTCAAAGCCATGTCGGCATTTTCGACGTGGCTCTTCCGCATTGCATACAATGTGTTTTACGATGCCAAACGCTCAACAAAAGTGTACGATGATATCGACGTGGCAGCTATCGACCAAAGGTACACGAGCAGCAACGACTATTCGCCCGAGAAAGACGACTTGTACAAAGCGCTAAAAACACTTCGACCCGAAGAACGAACTGCCGTTTTATTGCATTATATGGAAGATAAAACACATGTGCAAGTGGCGCAAATCATGAATTGTCCGCTTGGCACAGTGAAAACATATATTTTAAAAGGAAAACAAAAACTGAATAAATATTTAACAAACGAAGGATATGGTACGTGACAATAAACAAATGAATGATGACATACAGTTGTTTTTCGACAAACACAAAACCGAAATTCCCAACAATGGATTTTCGCGTCGTGTAAGAGCAGCATTGCCCACTTACACCGACAGGTCGTGGATAGTGTGGCTGTTTGCCGCCTGTGGCTTGGTAACTAGCCTTGCATTGAGCTACAAAACAGGACTTTTGAACCGTATTTTTTCAATCGCCATCGAAGTGCCTTATTACTATTGGCTCGCTGCAATTTTTGCACTGCCATTGCTTGTGGCTACGTACTTTTTGGCAACAAATAAATATTTTTTGAAGATCTAAACATTTTTTTTATTTGAAGATTTGAACATTTGAAGATTTGAACATTTGAAGATTATTTGAAAATTTTCCCGATTGCTATCGGGATTGAAGATTTGATGATGAAAAAACTCACAATTGTGCTATTGCTTATGGGTTTTGTGTCGGCACAGGCACGCAACAAAGCAATTGCTACCATTCCGTTCGAAATGGTAGGCAGCTACATTGTGCTGAAAGTGAGTGTTGCAGGCTCTTCACCATTGAATTTTATTCTCGACACTGGTTTGCGCAATACCATAATTACCGAGTTGCATGATGAACAAAGCATCGACATTGCTGTAAATCACCAACAGGATTTGCAGGGCCTGGGACAGGGTGTAGCTATTCGTTCGCTTATAAGCTACAACAATGTGCTTACGCTAGGGAAACTAAGTTTGAAAAACAAAACCGTTTATGTGCTACAAAACGACATTTTTAACCTAAGTAATAAAACCGGCCGAAAAATAAATGGCATGATAGGCTTCGACCTTTTCACCGACCATATTGTTGAAATAAACTATTCGCGCTCGCGCATATATTTCTACTCGCCTGCACAATTTCGGGCACCCGAAAAATACAGTGTCATGCCCATGATTGTTGAACGACAAAAAATGTTTTTACAACTCTCGGTACTCGAAACTGATGCCACAAAGCGTAACATAAAAATGCTGATTGATACGGGCGCTGAACTTACGGCTTGGTTTCAAACCCTGCGCCCCGATGCGATAAATATACCCGAAAAATCGATGCGTGCAAGTATTGGCCATGGCCTCAATGGCGAGATAAAGGGCCTTTTGGCGCGTGTACCTCAGCTTTGCATTGCCAACTTTTGCGTAAAAAACCCCATTGTTGCATTCCCCGATTCGTCGGACATAGCACCTGCCATCGAAAATACCGACAGAGATGGCACTATTGGTGCGCGTATGTTGTGGCGATTTAATACAATTTACGATGTGCCAAACCAAAAATTTTATTTCAAACCCAATGCCCGATTGAATGCCCCATTTAAATACAATATTGCAGGTATCGAAATTGTACAAACCAATCAGATGTTTAGGCAATACGAAATTGTGAATGTGTGGGATGCCTCGCCAGCTCATGTTGCAGGACTAAAAAGCGGCGATATCATCGAGGAAATTAATTTTGTAAAACTATTCGACAAGGACATCGAAACAGTGCGCGCATTTTTCGAAAGCACATCCATCAATAGCATGAAAATAACTGTGCAGCGCGACAACCAAAAGCTTTATTTCGAAATTGACATGCAAAAGCGAATTTTATAAAAACACCCATATTATCGGAATAAAACCGACAAACTATACCGAAGCTTCTTTTTCGATATCTTCGCGCGACTTGCTTCGTGTTACCAAATACACGCCCACAAAAACCAATATGCCCGAAACGATTTTTTCGATACCAAAATCGGACAAGCCCATAATCACCGCAGCTATTGCCGCCACTATGGGTTGTGTGTAATTGTACATACTCAGTGTTGTGGGGCGCAACACTTTTTGCCCTATAGGCAACATGCTATAAGTGATAAAAGTTGCTACTACCACTACATAAAATATTCGCATGTAATTGGCTGCATTTATTGTGTTGAAATCGGTATTTTTTACAGCATCGAAACAAAACGGCAAACATTGTATGGCTGCAAACAAAAACATCCATTTCATCAATGTAAACACACTGTATTTTGCTATCAAGCGTTTGAACAATGTTAAGTACAAAGCAAACGACACTACCGCCATCAAAATAATAACATTTCCAAAAGCATTGCCCCCACTCAACGAAATACTACCTTGCGAAAGCACCAAAAGCAATGCACCCGAAGCACCTATACCAACGCCTATCGATTTTTTAAGCGTAATAGGCTCTTTTTGAATGAGTGCTGCCAACAACATACTAGCAATGGGCAAAAGCGTAATTACCAGCGACGCATCGATGGGCGAAGTGTGCGAAAGCCCTATAAAAAAGGGCAACTGATTGGTAGTAAGTGCAAAAGTTCCCGCAAAAAACAAAGGCAGCAAATCTTTTTTATCCACTTTTTCGTGTTTAATAAATATCCCAAAAATCCAAAATAGGAGTCCAGCCCCCGCAATACGCAAATAAGTAAGAGCAATAGGGTCGATTACATCGGGCATTAATGCACGCGAAATGCCAATATTAAGACCAAACAAAATGTTGGCCGCAAAAATAATAATATGTGCTTTGAGTTTATTTCTTTCCATAATGCGGGCAAAGGTAAGGAGAATAAACGACTAAAAAGAATTGTTTAGCATAATTTGACAATGCAACATGAGAGGGTGGGATGTGTGGGTGGGCGTTATTTGTACGATTTTAACACGAGTAAGAAGTCGCTATTGTTGATGCATTTCATATTACGATAGTTATAAAAAGTCGGCACTTTTGGTTTATTGCGCATTGTGAGCGGGTGACTTAGAGCCACCCGCTCAATAGTTTTAAAACAAACGCAAATCCACCGATTGGCCAATGGCTTTGAGGCCTTCGGCATTGGGATGTAGCCAATCGTTGGAATATTTGGGCAGCAATTGGGCGGTGTCGGCGGGGTTGCGCAGGGCTTTGTCGAAATCGAGACAGGCATCGAAATTGCCCGATGTGCGTATCCATGCATTTACTTCGGCACGTACGGCCTCGGTTTTTTCGTTGTAATAATTACTGCCTTTGAATGGCGTTATGGTTGCTCCATACACTTTAACGTTGGCTGCATGGGCTTTGCGAATCATGCTTTTGTAGGTGTCGATAATTTTTTCGGCACTCACATTGTGTCCAATATCATTCACGCCATAAAAAATTATGAGCCAACGCAAACCGCTTTGTGCTAAAATATCGGCATCGAAACGCTGCACGCCCGACCCACTAACCAAAGTGCCTCCTATGCCCAAATTGAGCACCGACACATGGCGCGTTTTTTTGTTGGCCAACAAGGCTTCGGAGAAAACATCTGTCCACCTATTTTGCAAACCGCCATGCAAACCATAGCCATCGGTAATTGAATTGCCCAACACAGCCACTGCGGTGCCCTTGCGCGACACTACATCGATACCCGTAATTGTGTACCAACGTTCGATGCTTACGGCATTGTCGAAGGTTGGATTATCCACTTGGTTGCCCGCCAAAATATACGACAGCGTGCGCGACCCATAGTGATGCGTGAGGTGCTCGTTGGTTTCGCAAGCGCCATAATGTATGGTAATGGCAATGCGTGCGCCGGGTGTAAGGCGGAATTTCAGTTCGTCGGACACGAGCTGCGTGCCTGCTGCCATGGTAGCACTTTGTTTGCCACCAAAACTGAGGTATTTCAAGCTTTTGGCATCGATGGCGCTTTTGGTTCCATCGGGCGAAATAGCAATGGAAACTTTTCTCAACTCCACATCCGATTTGCCTGTAATGTTCGAGAATTTCACTCGTATCACCTCGCCGCCAATCGACACGCGCACAATTTGTCGGAGCGTATTGTTGGCCAAAAACGGTGCTGGCGGCGTATTTTTACCTGCCGCATAGGGCGCTGTGGCCCACGTACCTACCCATTGGCGCGATTGCGCTTGCATTGAGGGCAAAAAACTAAGAACTAAATAAAGAAAAAGCAGTTTTTTAATGAGTTTATGCATAGAAAAAAAATTATTTATTTACGATTTTTGGATGTACGATGTACGATTTTTGATTGTACAATGTACGATGTACGATTTTATGATGTACGATGTACGATTTACGATTTAAATGAACTGTGAGCAAAATTTTTAAATCATTGCATTCAAATTGTAGCACGGATTGCAAATCCGCGCTAGCAGAGAAACGCATTCTTAGCTCCCCCAAGGGGTTTACCTCATGACGTAGGAGGGAGGGTTGGGGGGCTATTGATATAAAAACTTATCCGAATAATAACTTCCGCCCGCACTAATGCGATAAATATACATGCCTTTGCTAAGCGACGGTAACTGCACTTTGTTTGTGCCTTGCTGCAACTGTACTTGCTGTTTGCTGAGCATGCGGCCATCGATGGCATAAATTTCAACCGAAATATTCTGTTCGGCTTCCGCTTGTACAAAGATAGCGTTTTCGGCATAATATATTGTTGCTAATGTTTTAGTGTTTTCAACACTGCTTACATTGCCATTTACAAACATCATTTCGCTCAGTGCCGACCACTCGCCATTT
This sequence comes from uncultured Paludibacter sp., assembly GCA_964515675.1. Taxonomy (GTDB): domain Bacteria; phylum Bacteroidota; class Bacteroidia; order Bacteroidales; family Paludibacteraceae; genus Paludibacter. Next base: position 10,404 of record CAZEVV010000025.1, read on the forward strand.
TTGTAGGCACGTGCCACTACCCTACCATTGTTGAGTGCAGCCACAGGCGCTGTGTAGGTTTGCGCTGTGCTTTGCACCTGTCCGCTGTAGCTCGTACGTGGGTCGATGCCATTGACGTTGTAATAAATTACAGCACCGCTTTCGGCCGTCATTTGTACACGGTTGATATTGTTTTGTGTTGTGAATGTGAGCACCGGCGCATCGATGGCAGGCACCAAACCCAAGGCACGCAACTGATTGTATAAAACCTGCGTGCGACCGGGTAAATGATTGTTGAGAATATGCTCTTTTTGCGGCAACCAATGGTCGTTGCGCGTATAAATGGGCGAAGTGCCATCGCCAGGCAGGGTTTTGCGCCTGTAGGTGCCCCACCGTGCCGACTCGAGTATTATGGCCGGGTCGATTTCGTTTGAAATATCGGCATAAAGTTTCGATGCCGCCTCGGGCGAAAGTGGTCCATTGTTGAAAAAATGCTTTTGCACCCTATCGGCAAAACGAATGCGAAACTCGGCATTTTGCGACAATCCAGCATCGAATTTGGTATCGTCGGCGCCAAACAATATACGGCGAAGTGGCCCTTTGAAACGCCACGCACCAGTCATGGTATTAAAATTGAGCCCGCTATAAAAACAATTCTCAGTATCCCAACAAAAAAAGCGAAAACCCTTTTCGGGCTGCGTGCGGCTGCGTGCACCATACCAATTGTTGTCGCCCCAATCCACATTGCCCAAATAAAAATTTATCAGTAAATAATCGATATAATTATCAACGTCCAATAAGTTTTCGGCTTCGATTGTTGCCAAGTTACCCGTTTGCGCTAAGCCCACCATTCGATCAAAAGCAGTGCGTGTGCCTGATGCCAAACCATTGTGATTCAACACATCGTAATCCAGCTCATCGCCGCCAAAATAAGCCTCCATAAATTTTTCGCTCAGGCGTTCGCTTATGTTATACACGCCCCAATACATGCCATTGATAAACAAATGCACATATTTATCGTGCGCCGCAGGTTGCCCCATGGCACGTTGTGTGCGCTTCGAAAACGGATCGATACCATATTGCGAATAACGCCTATCGTTGAGGCTCCAATGCATCCAACTGTAGCCGAAGCCGGCACGCAGCACGAGGTGATCGAACTTATCGACTGCCGTATCTTCGTCGAACAGCTTATAACGCAATTTGCTATCGCCATAATCGCTTTTAAAATAAAGACGAAACGAATGCTTGGCTGTTTTTTCGGGCTCGCGACTAGCAGCACCATGCATGCGTACACCACAATTTTCCTGAAAATGTTGCAAGGTTTGCGGGTCGAAATACTCCACTGAAGTAGGTCGCTCCCAACCATCGCCTATGCGTGCGCCAGTATGAATGTAAATGCCACCGGTATTGGCATCGACATCGGCCGAAAACAAGTGCGAAGCATTGGTAACGAGCGACATGGTGGGAATGGACAAAAACGCATTTTTAAGGTGCGAAGCATAGGCCGAATTGTTTATTATATCGGCATCCATGCCATAATGCGCAGGCGCACGTTCGCCCACAGCATATTTATCGTACTTTACATTGCCACCCAAAATGCCCCAACGATCGGGGTAACCCTCGGGATTTTTTGTTTGTTGTATAATATCGTTGATAAAAAAATAACTGTTGGTAACTACGCGACTCCTATTGCCATTTTTAAACCCAGCAGCACTTACAACAGTTGTTTTATTTATGTTCAATGCAGCATTGTAAAGCGGCGATGCTTCGGTGGGCGCACTGCCATCGAGCGTATAACGAATTTGTGTTTGAGCGTCGGTAGTGCTCAGTGTCAACTGAAAGGCTTGCTCGTAATAAGCACGCTCGCTACTGAACATTGGAACGGCAGCCTGCCCGTCGATGCTATTGGCAGCACCCGGACTAGGATTGTTGAAATACATGTGTTGCCCTTGATAATATCCATAAGAGATATTGGCATATTGCAAAGGGTAAACAGGCGCATAAGCATGTACAATATTCGACGCCGGATCGATTAAACCTAAATACTCACCATCTTTCGACAAACTAAAATTGGTATGCAACTCCTTGCCTACAACCATACGGTCTTTGCTCGATGCAAATATCACAAGGTATTCGCCCGCATCAATCGACACCGAAGGGAAGGTCCATTTGCGCAACTTCTTGCCATCGTCGGTTATGCTCCACCCATTGAGGTTGATAACTTCGTTGCCCGGATTGTATATCTCTATCCAATCGGAATAATCGCCATCTTCATCTTTTATGCCTGAAGTGTTCGAAGCCAAAAACTCGTTTATGAGCAGTTGCGGTGTATTTTGAGCTATTGCAACAAAGGCAATAAAACAAAAAACGCTCAATAATAAATGTCGTTGTAACATATTTGTGTTGTATTAGATTTACAAAAAACAAAAGCCCTCCAATCCCTCCCTCCTTCGTAATGTTTACCTCATGAAGTATGAGTGAGGAGGTAAAGGCCTCAAGGGGGAGTAATAAAATCGCACATAAGTTTAGCATGAAAAAAAGTTTAGAATTGCGCCCGACTTATTCATTTGTTGTGTTTTAAAAAAAATGAGTCGGGCGCAATAATATATTCTTATTTTCCGAACTTATCAAGCAATACTTTTTGCACTTGCGTCGAGCCATCAGACATGCGCATGCGCTTCAAGTAAATGGTTGATGGCTGCAATTGATGGCTGCTGATTTTTGCTCCCATCAAGTCGTAGTATTCAGTGCTAATGATTGTCAGGTTTTCGATATTCTTCGAAACCGAAGTTGGGTCGTTGACGTTGACAGCCATGCTCGATGCGCTCGATGTAGGCACACGCACAAAGCCACGGAATGGCAATAAGTTCACAAAATCGGTTGCTGTAATGCGTCGCAACATGGGCACATTATTTTCAACAACAAAAGCATACGAGCCTACGGGCACATTTACAGCAATGTACGAACTAATGAATGGTTCTTTGTTGTTCAGCAGCGGACTCGACACATTGCCACTACCCACAAAACGGTAATTGCCATTGCCTTTGAGCAATACTACAGTATGTGCAGGGATAGTGTTGCCAACAAATGGTTCGGCTTGCATAGCGCCATTGCTTATGTCCACACTAAACACTTTGAGCCCTGTAGGAATTTGCGCATCGAAAGGTATGCTTGCCAATGCATAAGCACTCACTGTGCAATCGTAAATAGCCTCGTCGGCCACAAAATTTACTGGCGAGAAGAAATCGCCATTGCCATCGGCCAAGTGCAACTTAGTAGCCGTGCCTGCATGTATGGTATTGGTAGCAGTAAGTTTCGATGGCGTAACAAAAACCATGTTTTTGTTGGCAACAACATCGTGCAAATTAAAATCGGCAGGCACTTGTGTTACATCGCTAAAATCGAGTGCTGTAAAGGTGCGATCGTCGATGCAGTTGAGCAATTCGCTATCGGCTTTGCCGTAGATGCCCCCAAATTTGTACATTTTTTCGTTGCCCATAACAAAAAACACATCGCCGAAATTAAGCGTCAGTACCGAATTGAAATTTGAGTTTGTAATGCGCAACAAACCTTTGCAACCATTGGGTAATGCGTGGCGCGAAAGGTCGAATGCCAACTGCATACCATCGCGGTTGAGGTCGATTTTGCCAAAGTTTTGCGACACCACAGTATTGTTATTATCCACATAATGCAAAGTAGTGTTGTCCGAATTCAACTGTCCGGCCGAAGTAAGACTACGAATATTCATGAGCAAGCGATTGTAAGGTTGGCTCAATGCCAAATAGCCATTGCTCACCGATGTGCTTTGGCTCAACAGTGGCGCATCGTGTTTGAAAGTACGTGTTGTGCCACTCAAGCGAAATGCAGTACCATAGCCACTTGTTGTGGGGCTTTGCGTTTCAATTTTGCTGTGATACATGGCAGCACCCGTCATAAACGAAGCTGGGCGGTCGCTATTTTTTACAAAAACATAGGTCGTAACGCTCGAAGCAGGCACTTCAATTTTGGGGCGCAAAGTTTCGGTTGCATAATCGTAATTTGCCACCGACATGCTCACACTTGTAGTAGTAAGTATGCGTTGTGCTTTTTTGGTATAAAAAGGCAAGTCGAAAGTCAAATCGTAAGCATTGTCCGACGAATTAATAACCATAACAACAACGCTATCGCCAGTAACACTAACATACGACGAGCCTTTGAGCACATTCGAGTCGTCGCGGAAAGTATGCTGTATGCGCGTAGTGCCCGTAACATATTTGGCAAAATGCGAAAGAATATATCCACGTTTTGTGATAACTCCATTCGCAATACCACGTGTGCCATCACCCATCATGCCGTAGTAGCGTTTGGCTGCATAATGCACCCATGCATTCACTTCCGAAAGCATGCAAGTATTTACAGCATCGGCAAAGTCAAAAGCATCCAATTTCCAATCGTAGTTACGCGATTGTGCTTCGGTTTTGTTGGCGTTCCAGTTTATCAAAAACTCAGTCATCCATACTTCTTTGCCTTTAGCCCTGAAATTTTTGTGTGCCGTTTGTATTGCACCATATTGGTGACCGCCAAAAATGCCTAATTTGTCAATCACATCGTTGGCCATAAGCGCATTGGCATAATTATCGGTAATACCTACACCTTCGGCAGCTATAATGGGACAAGTAATTATGTGTCCGTAATTTTTAATAAATGTTGCCATCTCGGCAGGTGTAAAACGACAACCAGCATAAGTTACCGTATAGTCGGGTTCGTTTTGTATTGAAATGCCATCGAGCTCAACGCCATTGTTGCGTAAGTATTTCACGTAATTGTTCAAATAATGAGCATAATCTTCGTAATGCTCCACTTTGAGCGAGCCCACATTTTGGTAATTGCCATTGGCATCCAAAGTAGCACCGCCAACTATACCATTTGTTTTCCACTCGGCAGGTGGCGACCACGGACTGGCAAAAAGTATCAAGCCCAGCTCTTTGGCAAGCTTAGCCGTAGCCAACGATTGCGACCAGTTGGATTCGCCCACAGGCAAATAAATACGCATAATATTGTAGCCCATTTCGCTATTTTTGCCCCACAAGCGGCGTATCTCGGCCGTCGTCATGTGGTTGTACGCAAATTGCGGACTATTCACAAAACCCCCAAAGCCAGTAATGCGTTGGAAAGTAGTATTTTTATCGATAATAATGGTTGCAGACTTGTTGTTGGCATGTGTAGCTATTGCGCTCACACAAAAAAACATAAGTACTGCGAAAAACAATTTTTTAAAACTAAACATTTATCTTATTTTTTATTGATTATTTATTTACTGATGCCCAACATTGTAGCGGCATACCTGCGCCCTAACTCGCGATAGCCGGCAGCGCTAAAATGCAACCTGTCGGGCACACCCTCGCAACCCTGAGATGGAACTATATGTGCTTTTGGGATGTAATCTTTCAATGTTGCAATAATCGCATTCATGCCAGCACAAGCACCATTTTGGTCGAAATTTACCAATTCGCCGGCCAACAAAGGCAAAGTATTGGGCGCCAATTGCAAGTCGACATGTATGTTGTCGTACACTTTTTTCACCTTCGATGGCCAAGTGCTGTCGCCATTGTTCGACTCACCTTGATGCATCAAAATGCCCTTGATAACGCCTTGCTTTTGTGCTATTTTAGCCATTTCAATCAAACGGCCATACGGATTGCCATCGTATTGTTTCACTGTGTTTTTCAACCAATCGGGCGATGATTGCACATAGGCTTCGTAACCATCTTTGTCGAACAGTTCGATTTTGCAACCACCCACCGACACATTGATAATGCCAATTGTAATGTTTTGTGGCAATTGCTCAAGCATGGTGCGTCCGAAATAATCGGCAGGCGACAAACCTGTGTGGCAACGTGTAAGTGGCGGCACAGCCTGATACCATTCGCCTTTGGTTTTCGCACCACAATCAACTGTTTGCATCACTTTAAAACGCTGGCTAATGCCTATCGAATCGCGACTTTCAACTTTGGCATGCCCTTCCATATTCGACTGCCCAAAACAAAGATAAATATGAAAATTGGGATCCTGCGCCTGCAAAGCTAAACTGAGGCAGCTAATTACAAATATCAATGTAAATCTCATATGCTTTATTTTTATTGAAATTGATTTTAAACAGCATTTAAACAGCATTTAAAACCATTGTATGTTTTTTTAATAATATAATAACTCACTTTATAACAAAGTAAAAAATCTTTAAATCTCGAATCTTTCAAATATCTTTCGCCCGCTTCGGCTACGCTCAGCGACCGTAATTACTTCGCCAGTGAGTAGACTTCGACTACGCTCAGTCAGCATGTATCAACATTTACGCATATTAT
>CAZEVV010000025.1:16823-21352 GCA_964515675.1 uncultured Paludibacter sp.
ACTTCGACTACGCTCAGTCAGCATGTATCGTCCTGAAATCTTCAAATCTTCAAATTAAAAATCTCTCAAATCTTCAATTTTTTTAATCCTTCAAATTTTTAAATATCTTTCGCCCGCTTCGGCTACGCTCAGCGACCGTAATTTCTTCGCCAGTGAGTAGACTTCGACTACGCTCAGTCAGTATGTATCGGCCTGAAATCTTCAAATCTTCAAATCTCTCAAATCTTCAAATTTTCAAATATCAAATCTTCAAGTTAAAATTTTTTCAAAACAACTTCGGAATGAAATTAAACAAGCTCGATTTCCAAACTTTAAAGTCGTGACCACCCTCAACAACATAATAATCGTGTGCTACAGCATTACCCTTGAGCGCATCGCTGTATTGTTGTGGCCAATCGCCCACCACACGGTCGGTAGTGCCACGGTTAATCATTATATAAGTGTTCTTTTTCAAGTTTTCGGGCAATGTCATGCTTTTGGTATCAAACAAGCCTCCTTCCATATGGTAAGGCAAAAGTCCAACAGCAGGGGTAAAAGCACCGATATAAGCAAAATAATCGGGCCTATTCAAACCCACATGCAATGCCGAGCGACCACCCATCGACAAGCCCGCAACAGCATGGTTTTCGCGCCCTGCTTTTATTTTGAATTGCCCTTCGATAAATGGAATAACACTCGTGTTTAAATCATTCAAAAAAGCATCGAACTCTTTAAAATGTTCTGCCGAATAAAACCCTGGCGGCGTTGTTACCGATTTGTGTCGCACCCTTATGTTGGGGATAACAATAATCATTGGCTTTGCTTTGCCAGCAGCCATTAAGTTGTGCAACACTTCGTTAGGCGCTCCACCAAGCCACTCGTTTTCGTCGCCGCCAATGCCATGCAAAAGATAAAGCACAGGATAAGCTTCGTTTGCATTATATTTTGCTGGCAAAATTACATTTAGCTTACGTTCGCTTTCGCTCGTTTGCGAAAGGTAAGTAAGGGTTTTCATTTCGCCATAGCTTACACTTGTTTGTTTTTTATCAAAATTTTCGTCGGGCAAATGATAAGCCTCGCCCAACTTTGGCATTTGTGCATGCATAGTTATTGCTGCTGCAAATAAACAGCCCAATAGAATACTTATTTTTTTCATTGTATTTTATTTTTTAAATTCAAATTATTTATAAGAGAAAAAAAATACGATTTACGATTTACGATGTACGATGTACAATTTACGATGTACAATTTACGATGTACGATTTACGATTTACAATCTACAATTTACAATGTACGATTTACAATGTACGATTTACGATTTAAAACATACTAACTCTGCATCTCTTTATTCTTTGTTCTTTATTCTTTGTTCTTTACTCTTTGCTCTTTGCTCTTTGCTCTAAATTAATCCAGCGATTCCTTTTCACGTGTGTATCTGAAATAATCGACATCGACCCAACCGCCTGTATTTTTTGTGGCGAAATTGTAAATGGCCAATCGGTTACCCATAAAATGACGCAGGTTGTACACCATTTGAAATTCGGTGCCTATTTTCGTCCATTTCTTATTGTCGAGACTATAATAAAAGTTGGCTTTGTCGGTTCCGTTTCTAAAATCGGCATCAACACGCAGTATAACTTTATTCTTTTTCAATGGGATGCGTTCTTTTTCAATATTGCGATCGGACATAACTAGGAATTTGTTTTTCCCCTCCATCATCACCGAAAGCATGCCTGGTTCGGCACAGTAAACACTTAGTCCTGCCACATCGCCATCTTTCATTTTCGACACATCGAGTTTTATTTGCCCACTACATTGTGGTCCTTCGGTGCGTTGCGATAGCGTATTTGGTGCAGCAAAAATATCCTTCACAACTCGTGCTGTGCGAAGTCGCATATGACCTTTGCGCTCGGTAAGCGACCACTTCGAGTTATCGGGATTGTGATTCCACTGCCATGTAATGCCCAATTTGGTGCTATTGAATTCGTCGCTCACCACCAAAGGCGTTTCTTTTTGCAATGGCAATGGGCTTTTCATTACTTTGGCAACTTTTCCATCCTCGTCGCCCAACATTGGCCAACCATCAACCCAGCGGCAGGGCATAAGCATGGGTACGCGTCCCACAGCACCTCTGTCCTGAAAAAGCATGCCATACCACTCACCTTCGGGCGTATCAACAATGCAACCTTGTGCCAAACCAGCACCGCGGCGGTCGAGCGTGTAGGCCAACACCACTTTCGATTCAAACTCGCCCATCAAATTATCCGAGCGGAAACAAACTTGCGTGCGAATACCTCCTTGTGGCCACCAAATAATGTAAAAATAATACTTCCCTTCGTGCTTAAACACATGCGTTCCTTCAAAAAGATTAGGATATCCGGCTGCAGGACCATCAATAATTATTTTGTCCTCGCTGCCTTCTTTCAAGGCTTTTAAATCGGGTGTGAGTTCGCGCAAACGTATTTGTCCACTGCCAAAAATTAAATAAGCTCTTTCGTCATCGTCGATAAACAATGAGCAGTCGTGAAACGTGCGGTTGAATTGTGCATGTTTTTCCCACTTACCAGCGGGGTTGTTTGTTTTGTAAATATACGTACGTTGTGGACTATTGGTGGCAAACAACACATAAAATGTGCCTTTGTGGTAACGCAACGATGAAGCCCACTGCCCTCTTCCGTACACATTTCCTTCCAAAAGGTCGTATTGCGGACTGTCCTTTATTTCATCAAAAACATAACTTATAATTTCCCAATTCACTAAATCTTTCGACCGCATAATGGGCGCACCAGGCATCAGATGCATAGTAGTGCTCACCATATAATAATCGGATCCAACGCGTATTACATTTACATCGGGCACATCGGCAAAGAGCACAGGATTACTAAACTTTCCGTTATTTGCTATCAATACAGCAGGCGATTGCAATTGCAGTAAGCACACCAAGGCTATCAGCATTTGCCAAAAATTCGATTTCTTCATTTCAATTATAAATTAGTTTTTTCAAAATACTATGTTTCAATTCCAAACAAATGGTTCTGTGCAACAACACAAGCCCATTTGGCAAAAAACACGAAATGTGTTCGAGCAGCCATGCAACACAAGCTACGCAAACACTTTCCGTTTTAAATTGACATTCAAAATTAACACAATTCGATGCTATCTATATCTAAGAATAGATATTAGGCTTTCGATTTTGGGTAAATATTGCTTTGCATATGCATTAATTATTGATTTTTGTCAACAACACCCATTAAAAATGTATTATTATACAGCAATATTATTTTGTTTGAATTTTGTATGATTTAACGCTACCATCAGCCAAAACATCGCGTACAACAAAAACCCCATTACGTGCTTCGGCAACTTTTACGCCCAGCAAATTGTAATAATTACGTTCAATTACTACATTGCTATCCGATGTATTTTTGTCGACCGACGAAATGATAAAACCATCCGTCGAATAACGTTTGCAAAAGTCCCACACCTCTTGGTTTACCATAATATGCACAGGGTCGTTGGAGTGCCAATGTCCCTTAGGTGTGGTCATAAGCACAACTTCAATTTGGGTGTTGGTGTTTATCCACATGCGCTTAACGGCCTGACTTGAAGTACGCCCTGTGGGGTAAGGATCGGTAACCCGCGAGCGCGTCGAGCATTCGTTACGCGCTATCCACTTATCGAGTACAGGCTGCACATTTTCGAGTTTAAACACATCGTCGACAGTGCCCATAACTTGCAAAATTGGCATGGGGCGCGGACTGATGGCCACATTGGGGTTCGACCCCCACGAGTGCCCCATGGTAGGTGCAATGGCAGCAATTTTGTCGCCCATTTGGTTGGCTACACGATAGCAAAAATTACCGCCCCACGAAAATCCCGACACATACACTCTTTTTTTATCAATTTTATAACGCGCATAAATGGTATCGATAATGGCCGAAGTGAAATTTAAATCGGTATTGCCTGTCATGTCCCACGAACTCGATGGGTTTACTGGTCGCGGATACACCACCACAAATTTTGCAGTGTCGGCCACCATCCAATATTTTGCTTGGTCGGCCTGAAAATCATCCGTCTGATTCATTCCCGAAAAAGAAATGAGCAAAGGCGCATCGTCGGGCAGTTGCAATGGTAGGTACAAAGTAAATTCGCGTGTTGCACTACCCACCGGTATTTGCACTTTGCGATGTTGTGCTTGCTGTGCAAAAAGTGTTGGCATAAGCAAAAGCACAATAAAAAGCATTAGATAAGTTTTTGTTTTCATCTGTTTATAATTGATTTAAAAAAAATGTCAGATGGCACATTCGATGCTAAAAGAAACGAATTTTGTCGGAATAAATAACGCAGCACACCCCGATAGAACTCAGGATATTTTAACACGGACGTTTCATATAAATAGTATTTAATGTTATATTTTGAGCCGAAACAGCACAAAGCACAAAACTACAACATTCGCAGGGTTTGGGTTTTCAATTTCAGATAAAGCATTTACATATTTCTTGAATTCAACTTGCAAATGCAACTTTTAGTCGACGGAGAATAAGTGAGAA
>CAZEVV010000026.1:0-21278 GCA_964515675.1 uncultured Paludibacter sp.
CCTCAACACTGGTGTTTGAGCTGCAAAAGCGCAAAAAGAAGCCAAAGCTTTTGGCGAAGTGGTTGAAGTTGCGTCGTCGAAAGCTGCAACTTACAATTATATCCCTAAAAATTACGAAATTCCGGCTGATGCCGACTATTTCCATATTACTACCAACAATACCATTTATGGTACCGAAATTCTTGTCGACATGGATTCGCCTGTGCCTTTGGTGGCCGATATGTCGTCGGATATATTCTCGCGCCCAATGGACGTATCGAAATACGCTGTAATTTATGGTGGAGCTCAAAAAAATCTAGCGCCTGCGGGTGTAACTTTTGTTATTGTAAAAGATGAGTTGCTCGGCAAAGTAAGTCGTCACATCCCAACAATGCTCGATTATCGTACGCACATTAGCGAGGGCTCGATGTTTAACACTCCTCCTGTATTGCCTATTTACAGTGCGTTGGAAACTTTGCGTTGGTTAAAAGCCAATGGCGGATTGGTTGAAATGGAAAAGAAAAACATTGCAAAAGCCGATTTGCTTTACAATGCTATCGATAACAGCAAAATGTTTGTGGGCACAGCTGCCAAAGAGGACCGTTCGCGCATGAACATTTGCTTTGTAATGAAACCCGAATACCAAGCACTCGAAGGCGATTTCTATAAATTTGCCAACGAACGTGGCATGGACGGTATCAAAGGTCACCGCTCAGTAGGTGGTTTCCGTGCTTCGGTGTACAATGCAATGCCTATCGAAAGCGTACAAGCATTGGTTGATTGCATGATAGCGTTTGAAAAACTTCACGCATAATTCATAAAAAATAATGACGGGTGCGGCTTATTGTTTCACCCGTTTTTTTATAGAAAAGCTGATGTTTTTTTTTAGTACAACTCAGCTTTCAAAAAACAAAAAGTTAAGAAATTAATTTTCAAATCGCTCTCAATTCCCCCCCCATCTTATTCCCCTCCCTATAGCTAACGGAACAAACAGGGATTTACAGGGCTTGGCTTAGAGGGCTAAAAAAAACAAAACAAATGAAAGTACTCATAGCTACCGATAAACCATTTGCCAAAGTAGCAGTGGATGGCATTCGTGCCGAAATTGAAGCAGCCGGATTCGAATTGGCTTTGCTCGAAAAATATACCGAAAAACAACAATTGCTCGATGCTGTGGCCGATGCAAACGCTATTATCATACGTAGCGACATAATTGACGCCGAAGTTATTGCAGCTGCAAAGGAACTTAAAATAGTTGTTCGTGCAGGTGCTGGCTTCGACAATGTTGACCTCGAAGCGGCAAGTGCTGCCGGCGTTTGTGTAATGAATACGCCAGGCCAAAATGCAAATGCTGTGGCCGAATTGGTGTTCGGACTTTTGGTGTTTGCCGTTCGCAATCAGTACAATGGCACTTCGGGCACCGAGCTAAAAGGCAAAAAACTAGGCATACATGCTTACGGAAATGTAGGGCGCAATGTTGCCCGCATAGCCAAAGGTTTTGGCATGGATGTATTGGCTTACGACCTATTTTGCAGCGACGAAATAATGAAAAACGATGGCGTAGAACCCGTTTCGTCGGTAGAGCAATTGTACGCTCAATCGGATATAGTATCGTTGCATATACCCGCAACGCCCGAAACAAAACAATCTATCAATGCTGCACTTTTGGCCAATTGCCCCAAAGGCGCTGTGCTAGTAAACACTGCACGCAAAGAAGTGATACACGAAGCCGAGATACTCGAATTCATGCAACAACGCACCGATTTTAAATATATGACCGATATTTTGCCAGGCAACCATGCCGATATGCAAGCTGTATTGGGTCATAGATATTTTTCAACTCCAAAGAAAATGGGTGCACAAACATCCGAAGCCAATGTAAACGCAGGCATCGCAGCCGCACAACAAATTGTCGATTTTTTTGTAAATGGAAATACTCGTTTCAAAGTAAATTAATTTTAATTGAAGGATTTCAGCCTTTATTGATTAAAAAAATGCTACAACAACTCATTAATTTAGTTTTGCTGCAATTACAAATAAACAATCAATTTTTGAATCCCCAATATCACACTATAAAGCCCGAAGACTCAGTCTATCGGGCTTTTTATTAGGACTCATCCCCTATCCACTACTTGTATTAAAAGCTATATTGAGCTAAAAAAGGGACTGCAACAATTTACTGCATAGCATGAAACACTATTCGAGCAAAAGCGCTACACATGCAATAAAAAAATAATCACTATCTTTGCAAATAAATTCAAACTATTATTGCTTATGAATTACAATATCGAAGAACTTAGTAATGAAGCCATTGCACTTTTATCCGATTTAATCAACATTCCTTCGTATAGCAAAGAAGAAAATGCAGCTGCCGATTTTTTAGAAAAACATATTGAAATAAAAGGTTATACAGCCATTAGAAAAGATAATAATGTATGGATTATGTCGCCTGGTTTCGACTTATCAAGGCCAACATTATTGCTCAATTCGCATATCGACACAGTTCGTCCAGTGAATAATTGGACTTACAATCCGCATCAAGCAACAATAGTCGACAATAAACTTTTTGGTTTAGGAAGCAATGATGCTGGTGCATCGCTGGTTTGTTTGCTACAAGCCTTTTACTATCTAAGCATGCAAAAGCAACATTACAATCTTATTTTTGCAGCATCGGCCGAAGAAGAAATTTCGGGTAAATATGGTGTTGAGAGCCTATTGAAAGAACTACCGAAAATCGACTTTGCCATTGTTGGCGAACCCACACAAATGCACTTAGCTGTTGCCGAAAAAGGTTTGATGGTGCTGGATTGTGTGAGCCAAGGCATTGCAGGACATGCAGCACGCAACGAGGGCGAGAATGCCATTTATAAAGCTATGGATGATATTGCATGGTTTCAAAATTTTAGATTCGAAAAAGAATCAGAATTGCTTGGACCTGTAAAAATGAGCGTAACACAAATAAATGCAGGCACACAACACAATGTAGTGCCCGACCAATGCAAATTTGTTGTAGATATTCGTTCGAACGAAATGTACAGCAACGAACAGATTTTAGAAATAATTAAAAAACATGTGAAATGTAGTGTACAAGCACGATCAACGCGTCTAAGTTCGAGTGCGACACCACTCTCGCACCCGCTTGTATCAAAAGCCAAAACCATGGGGCGCAAGCTTTATGGGTCACCTACGCTATCGGACCAAGCACTTATGAAATGCCAAAGTGTAAAAATTGGACCAGGCGACTCGGCACGTTCGCACACTGCCAATGAGTACATCGAACTTGCTGAGATAAGTCATGGCATCGAAATGTATATTGAATTGCTTAATGGATTGAAAATATAATTCAAAGTATCATTTGATTTTTATTGCAATAAAAGCAAGTGACATTTCGATAAAAAATTGCATTCGAATTAACAAGGTTGATTTCGATTAATGGTATATTTTGCAAAAGTAAGAGTTGTTTTAAATCATTTTATTTTCGTTTTATAATTACAATAGATAAGAGGCATTATATATCATATAAAAATACTCAATTCGAACATTTTTGTGCAAAAAGAATAATACATTGATTATATGCAACATACATTCCTAAAATAAAAATAAAATAAAAATAACAAACAATTTTTCAATTTATATTTAGCACAACAACAACTATATGAAAAATTTAATTATCTTTGCGATTGTTGTAAAAATGATTAACAATTATAGATTAAATTACATATGAGCAGTACAAATGTTAATTTGAGTAAAAACGATTCTTCTGACAAGTCTAAACGATTTAGAAGAACGAGAGCAGCTCTCGAAAGAGATGTTGACAAAGCAATCAATCAATTGCTAGAAGAAATAGGTTTTGCCAATATCACAATTGCGGCTATTACCGAACGTGCCGATATTGAGGCATCGGTTTTGTACCGTCGATTTGCAAACCTCGAAGAAATTATTAACCACTACACCCATAATTACGACTATTGGTTCAGCAATATTGCTGATGCCATGCCTAAAGATTTATCGCACAAAGAAACATACAGATGGATAATGATCAACTTAGCACGTGCATTGTTTAAAAACAAAGGGATGCAAAAACTATTGATTTGGGAATTGTCCGAAGACAACGCATCAACTCGTCGTACTGCACGTTTACGCGAAATAATGAACGAGCCACTTATCAGAATGCTTGAGCTTGTTTTTAAAGATATAGAAATTGACATTAATGCAGTTTGTGCACACACCATTTCAGGTATTTACTACAGTATTTTACACGCTGATAGATCGCACTTTTGCTCGGTTGACTTCAACGGTCGTAAAGGTTTACAACGTTTGGAAAGTGCACTGAACACGCACGTCGATTTGTTGTTTAGTTTAATCGACAAAGAGGCCGAAAAACAAGCATTAATAAGTAAACTTCGTGCCGAAGGTGTAAGCGATGAGATTATTAAAAAATGTTTTGCTTGACGAAACATTTTATTTTAAACGTATTTTTTACTCAAAAAAACTCCCTCTGACATTTCTATCAGAGGGAGTTTTTTTATTTAAAACACTATATTTTTTTTATATAAATTAATGCGCTTCGAGCCAATTGGCACCATAACTACACTCGGCAATTAATGGCACATTCAGCACAATGGCTTTTTCCATTTCCTCAACAACAAGCTTTTTGGCTTGTTCGAGCTCGGCCTTAGGCACTGTAAAGTTCAACTCATCATGCACTTGCATGGTCATTTTTGTTTGCAATGCTTCTTTTTCGATGCGTGCTTGTATGCGTACCATCGCAATTTTTATGATGTCGGCCGCCGAACCCTGGATGGGGGCATTAATGGCATTGCGCTCGGCATAACCGCGCACTATACTGTTGGCCGAGTTTATATCAGCCAAAAAGCGCTTGCGACCAAAAATTGTTTCAACATAACCCAACTCTTGGGCTTTACGAATGGCTTCGTCCATAAACAACTTTACATCCGGATAACTTTCGAAATAACCATCAATCAGCGCTTTGGCTTCGGCAAGCGGTATGGCCAATCGCTCCGAAAGCCCAAAAGCCGAAATACCGTAAATTATACCGAAATTAGCTGTTTTAGCTTTTCGGCGCATATCACTATCAACTTCCGAAATATCAACTTTGTAAATGCTCGCTGCAGTAGCCGTGTGAATATCCAAACCACTACGAAAAGCTTCTATCATATTTTTATCGCCACTTAAGTGGGCCATTATGCGCAATTCAATTTGCGAGTAGTCGGCACTCAAAAAATAAGCGTCGTTATCTGGTATAAATGCTTTGCGTATTTCTTTGCCCTGCGCATCGCGTATGGGTATGTTTTGTAAATTCGGATTGGTTGAACTTAATCGACCCGTCGAGGTAACTGTTTGATTATATGATGTATGCACATAGCCTGTTTCTTTATTAATCAACAATGGCAAAGCATCTATATAAGTACTCAAAAGTTTTTTCAAACCACGGTAATCGAGAATTTTACTCACAACAGGGTGCTTCGTCTTCATTTTTTCCAAAATATCTTCCGAGGTGGAATATTGTCCTGTTTTAGTTTTCTTAGCCTTGGCATCGAGCTGCAGTTTATCGAACAATAGCTCACCCACTTGCGCTGGTGACGATACGTTGAAATTATATCCTGCCATTTCCAAAATTTCAGCTTCGATGGCCTGCATTTCTTTGGTCAAAATTTCCGAACTTTGTTGCAATGCTTCACTATCAATGCGCACACCATTACTTTCGATAGTGGCAAGTACTTGCATCAATGGCATTTCTATTTCGTAAAACAACGATTCAAGTTGGTTGTTTTTAAGCTCAAGTTCCAATATTTGCTTCAAACGGAAAGTAATATCGGCATCTTCGGCCGCATAGTTACAAAGGCGATTAATATCCACCAACCTTAATGGCATGGCGCTTTTACCTTTCCCTCCCACCAACTCATCGTAATGTATAGTTTTGTAGTTGAGGTAAATTTCGGCCAAATAATCCATGCCATGGCGCAATTCAGGCTGCAAAATATAATGCGCTATCATGGTATCGAAAAGCTTTCCTTTTAATTCGATGCCATAACGTTTTAACATGAGTAAGTCGAACTTGATGTTTTGACCAATTTTTTCGATATGAGTGGCCTGAAAAAATGCTTTGAATTCTTTCAACACCGCTTTGGCTTCGTCGAAGTTTTCGGGCAATGGCACATAAAATGCTTCGCCCACTTTGTAGCAAAACGACAGACCGACCATTTCGGCGGCAAACACATCAACATCAGTTGTTTCGGTATCAAAACACACTGACGACTGCATAAACAAGCGCGAAATTAAATCGGCACGTTTCACCTTGTCATCAATCAGCTGATAATCATGCGGCATACTTTCGATATCGAGCATTTCGCCTTCAGGGCGTGCAGCTACAACTACGTCAATAGCAGTTGCTTTTGGCGCACTTACAGCTTTCGGCTTTTCGGGTTTCGGGGCTTCGTCGGCAGCATCAAAACTATCGAATAGCGACATTTGCCCATGCGTTGGCGCTGTTTTCATTTGCACATGCCCCGAAAACTCATCGGGCGAAGCGAACTAAACGGTTTTTTGAATTTTGCATCCGACATGGTGCGGAACTCCAACTCATCGAAAATCAGCTTCAACTGCTCATCGTTAATGGGTTCAACAAGCAAGCTATCTTCATCAAAATCAATCGGAACATCCGTTTTTATTGTCGCCAAAAAGCGCGAAAATTTAATTTGCTCAACATTTTCTTCCACCTTTTTCTTCAATGCGCCCTTCAATTCGTCGGTGCGTGTAAGCAATGTATCAATGCTTCCAAACTCGTTGAGCAGTTTCACGGCTGTTTTTTCGCCAACGCCAGGGCAGCCCGGAATATTATCCGAACTATCACCCATAAGCCCAAGCAAATCAATTACTTGTTCGTGGCTTTCAAGACTATATTTTTCTTTAATTTCGGCAGGTCCCATTATTTCGAAACCACCCGAATGCTTAGGGCGATACATAAAAATATTCTCGCTTACTAATTGACCATAATCTTTATCGGGCGTAAGCATAAAAACAGTAAAACCCTTGTCCTCAGCTTTTTTGGCCATTGTGCCAATTACATCATCAGCCTCAAAACCCGATACTTCGAGAATAGGAATATTATAAGCTTCGAGAATATTTTTTATAATGGGCACAGCCAATCGTATATCCTCGGGTGTAGCTTCGCGCTGCGCTTTGTAAGCTTCGTATGCTTCATGGCGAAATGTTTTGCCCTTAGGGTCGAATGCCACAGCTATGTGCGTTGGCTTTTCGCGCTTCAACACATCTTCGAGCGTATTTACAAAACCATATATGGCTGAGGTATTTAAACCTTTTGAGTTAACACGAGGCGAACGAATAAATGCGTAATAAGCACGATAAATAATGGCGTATGCATCTACGAGAAATAATTTTTTCATCCGAAAAATATTTATTGTTGATTTTTTTTAATGACAACAAAGATAAGTCATTTTTTTGGGAAATGATATAAATAATAAAGAACAGATGCGTTTGAAATTTTCGACTAGGGTATGTGGGCGATGCAAACTTAGGATTGTGAGTATTTCAATATCAGTCAGCTCAACTGATAAAAATAAGACACAGGCCACATTTAACCGAAATTACATCAAACCACTAAATTACAAGCATTTACCGAAATTATTTAACACATCCAATTTAATTCAGAATATTTATCTTTCATTTTATCCCAAAACCCACCACTCCAATCCATTATAAGAGCCGGCTGCCAGTCATTAGGTAAACCTTTCAAGATAGCATCCACCATTTTACTCCCATTACCCTTAATTGGCGAATTAATCTCGAAAAAATTAATATACTTATGTGTTGAACTATACAATAATTGAACTCCTATTGCTGTTTCATGTTCCAATTTTGTAATTGGTATTTTAGGTCTTTTAGGATAGTTATCACTCGAAGCCGCAATAGTTTCATCACAAATTCTAATATATTTGATAAAATCCAAATCAGCTAAACGAAGCGCTATTTCATAAATTTCAATTGGCAATCGATTTACTTTATTGATTACCCAAATACTTTTACCTTTATTGTTTAATTCCAAAAAAGTCTCTTCAAAATCTTTTCTTAATACCCAAGTACTCATTTCCCACAGCATTTCTTAAACTTCATTCCACTGCCACAGGTGCAAGGGTCATTTCTACCTATTTTCTTAGGAATAATCACAGATTGCTTTTTCAAATCTGGTAAAAATTTAACCAATGGTATAGGATTATCTTTGCTTCCAATTACAAGATTTTTTTTACTCTCAGGAATTGCAGCTAAATTCACGATACCTTCAACACGATAGATAAGATTATCAGTCCCTCTAATACCTTGCAAAACGGCTCTTTCCAAGGCACTCTTATCTAGCACAACAACAGGACAATTATTACATAAATGACTCCCTGTATGATTTGTCATAAATTCACCCTCATCAGTGTCTGATTTGGCATATAATAATACAGTACAGTTTTCGTCAATCAAATCAGAACCACATTCGGGACAAATCGACAAGTTTTGTTCGTCTCTTAAATACTTACGTTTTGGTCTTGATAAATCAATACTATTTTCTATCATCGTCATTTTTAATGCATATTTTTAAATGTATAACTAATTTTTAGTACAAACGGCAATTTACGTTAATCAAAAAATCAACTTCAAAAGTAGTCAAAAAATTTTAAACTTCACATTTAATTACCGTATAAAACTACACGAAAAATTCATAACTACATGTACATTTCAACACCATAACGCTTTTTATCAGATCGTTATATACATAGTGGCAAGTAAGAATTCCTTACATACCACATCTTTACATCATCTAACTTTTTTAAGTTGTTCGGAAATTCCGAATAACTGACCATAAAAAGTATTGTGATAAAATACTCAAAAACATGCAACACCTTTATAGATACACATTATTATTTGTTTGTCACAAAAGCAAATGCTTTTCAATAGAAAAAAAAACACCGAAAACTACATTAACAAAGTTAAAACAAATCTACAAAAGTTGAACATAAAGTATATATGTGGCTTTTTGTGTATCTTTGCAAAAGTTTCGCTTAAAAATGCGATGCTATATTAATTTTTTTATTTGAAATTATGCAAACCGAAATACAACTCATAGTTACCCCCGAACAAGCTGCAAAAAACGATTTGCCTGTTGCCGAGATAGCTAAAAAACTATCCGTAAATGTCGAATCGATAAACGACTTTCGCATTGTGCGCAAATCGATTGACGCTCGCTCGTATTTGATAAAAATCAATTTAACGCTCAAAGTTTATATCGACGAATTTGCGCCAAAAACCGCTGTGGCCGAAATGCACTATCGCGATGTAAAAAATGCCGAGCCTGTTATAGTTGTTGGTGCTGGGCCTGCAGGATTGTTTGCAGCGCTGAAATTAATCGAAAACGGACTTCGCCCCATTATTATTGAACGTGGAAAATGTGCCGACAAACGTAAGTCGGACATTGCAGCACTCAACCGAAACAAAGGCATCAATAGCGAATCGAATTATTGCTTTGGTGAGGGTGGCGCTGGTACTTTTTCGGACGGAAAACTTTACACACGTTCGAAGAAGAAAGGGAATGCACAACGTATTTTCGAAATTTTTCATTACCACGGCGCCAACGAAGAAATTTTATACGATGCGCATCCGCACATTGGCTCCGACAAACTGCCTGTTGTAGTTGAAAACATAAGTAAAACAATTATTGTATGCGGTGGCGAAATTCATTACGAAACTAAGCTTACATCGCTTATTATCGAAAACAACAAAATAAAAGGCTGCAAAACGGAAGACGACAAAACGTTGCTTGCCAATGCTTTAATTTTAGCCACTGGACACTCGGCGCACGATATTTACGAATTGCTGCACAATCAGGGTATTGCACTCGAAACCAAAGGTTTTGCCATGGGTGTACGCGCCGAGCATCCACAAGGATTGATTGATAGCATTCAATACCACAGCAACAAAGAACGTAGCGAATATTTACCTGCTGCGAGTTATAGTTTGGTAGAACAAATAAACGAACGTGGCGTGTACTCGTTTTGCATGTGCCCCGGCGGACGCATAGTACCTGCGGGCACAAGCGACAAAGAAATTGTGGTAAATGGCATGTCGGCATCGCGCCGCAACTCACCTTTCGCCAACTCGGGCATTGTGGTCGAAATTCGCCCCGAAGACATCCCCGAAGAATTTCATGAATTTGGCCCATTGGCAGGTCTGCGTTTTCAACAACATGTTGAGCATTTGGCATTTTTAAATAATGGCGGCAACAAGCAAACGGCACCTGCACAACGCTTGGTCGACTTTGTAAAAGGAAAAGTTTCGGCCGACTTACCCGAATGTTCGTACATGCCAGGACTCATTTCGTCGCCCTTGCACTTTTGGCTGCCCCAACATATTTCGAGTCGCTTACGCGAAGGTTTCAAAAAGTTCGACCGCAAAATGAATGGCTACTTAACCAACGAAGCAGTAGTTGTAGGCGTCGAAACACGCTCATCATCGGCAGTGCGCATACCACGCGACAACGAAACAGGAATGCACCCACAAATCGAAGGACTTTTCCCAGCGGGCGAAGGCTCAGGCTATTCGGGCGGCATCACTTCATCGGCCATCGATGGCGAAAATCAAGCCAACAATTTATGTCGCTGGATATTAAATAAATAACAATTCAACACAAATAATATTTTTTCAACATAATAATGGACAAAAAAATTAAGCCAAAAACAACATCGCCGGCTCAAATAGCACAACGCAAAGGCAAACCAGGCATCACAAAATTAAAAGTGAATGAGCCTGCCGAACTTATGGATTTTTTAATGGCCAAAATGGGTGGCATGAGCCGTAATGCTGTAAAATCATTACTTTCGCACCGTCAAGTAATGGTTAACAACCGCGTGGAATCGCAATATAACTTTGCGCTAAAACAAAACGACTTAATTACAATAAGCAGTTCGAAAAGCAGTCCCGAACTAAAACATCCTAAATTACGTGTCATTCACGAAGATAACGAAATTATTGTTGTTGAGAAAAAAGAAGGCTTACTAACTGTAAGCACAGGAAAAGGCGAAGAAACAACCGCTTTTTCGATACTAAAAAACTACGTTAAAAAAAGCTCAATGCAAAACCGCATTTTTGTGGTGCACCGCATCGACCGCGAAACATCGGGCGTAATTATGTTTGCCAAAGAGCGACATGTACAATTGGTGTTGCAAGAAAACTGGCACGAAATTATTACCCGACGTACCTATATTGCATTGGTTGAGGGCAAAGTTGAAAAAAATTCGGACACCATTAAAACATATCTCACCGAAAACGAGAAATCAACAAAAATGCATTCGAGCAACACCGACAATGGTGGACAATTGGCAGTTACGCACTACAAAGTATTGAAAAGCAACGACCATTTTTCGCTACTCGAAATTGAACTCGAAACAGGACGCAAAAACCAAATTCGCGTACATATGGCCGACATAGGGCATCCAATTGTGGGCGACAAAAAATACGGTTCTATCAATTCGCCCAT
This sequence comes from uncultured Paludibacter sp., assembly GCA_964515675.1. Lineage (GTDB taxonomy): Bacteria > Bacteroidota > Bacteroidia > Bacteroidales > Paludibacteraceae > Paludibacter. Next base: position 11,537 of record CAZEVV010000026.1, read on the forward strand.
CGGCCGTGTAGGTTTGCATGCCAAAACTTTAGAATTTACACACCCCGATACGCAAGAGAAATTTAGATTTAATGTGGATATACCAAAAGTTTTCATGAGCGTTTTTAGAGCATAAAAAATATTGATTCATTTGAAGTATACACTTGATAATGAACTTCAACAGAATCACTTCTGACATTGTTTAGTCCAAAAGGCAAATTGTCTCGACAACTCCCCCTTGATACGTTTACCTCCTCCCTCATACTTCATGAGGTAAACATGACGTTGGAGGGAGGGGTTGGGGGCTTTCACTCAATCTTATTAACCCAACAAAAACACTTTTTGTAATGATTAATAATTTTATAGCAAAAAAAATTAAGGAACAATTCGTACACGAACCCACCGAACAGCAAGCCGAGCTCATCACTTTTCTGGCTGATTTTGTGGCGTCGCACGAAGCGCAAAAACTTTTTTTGTTGCGTGGTTATGCAGGTACAGGAAAAACTACAATTGTGAGTGCATTGGTGCGTGCGCTCAACGAACTCAAACAAAACACTATACTTCTCGCACCTACGGGCAGAGCTGCAAAGGTAATTTCGGCTTATTCGGGCTTTTCGGCTTACACCATTCACAAAAAAATATACCGACAAAAATCATTGGGCGAGTTTCGTTTTCAGCTCGATTTCAACAATACGCCCAACACCCTTTTTATTGTCGACGAAGCATCGATGATTTCGAATTCGGGTGCCGATAGCGAATTTGGCAGCGGACGCTTGCTCGACGACCTCATCGAATATGTTTACTCGGCCGAAGGTTGCAGCCTGTTGCTATTAGGCGACACAGCTCAGCTTCCGCCCGTAATGCAAGCCAACAGCCCCGCACTTGACAAAGAAAAACTTTTAGGCTACGGTCTCACAGTGTTCGATTTTAGCTTGTCGCAAGTGGTGCGTCAAGCCCTCGAAAGTGGTATTTTGTATAATGCCACACAGCTACGCCACGAGCTTGCCAACGAGAATGTGTTCGTTCATCCAAAATTTACTTTCGAAAATTTTAACGACATCAGCCCTTTGTCGGGCATGGATCTGATTGACGAAATACAACGTTCGTACAGTGGCGTGGGTGTCGAAGATACTATCGTACTCACACGTTCCAACAAGCGCGCCAACCTTTACAACAATGGCATCCGAAGCCGTGTCATGCAGCGCGAAGACGAACTTAGCGGTGGCGATTTGCTTATGGTTACCAAAAACAATTATTTTTGGAACAAACCTTACAAAGAAATCGATTTTATTGCCAATGGCGATGTGCTCGAAGTGGTGCGCGTTCGCAAACATCGCGAAATGTATGGCTTTCGTTTTGCCGATCTAAGCTTGCGCTCGCTCGATTATGGTTGGGAAATTGATGCGCGCGTGTGGCTCGATTTATTACAGGCCGAAACGCCACAACATGCCAACACCATGCACCAAAGACTTTTCGAATTGGTGGCCGAAGATTATCCCGAGATAAGAAATCGCAAAGAATTGATCAAAAAAATTTATGAAAACGAATTTTTCAATGCATTACAAATAAAATTTGCTTATGCAGTAACATGCCACAAAGCGCAAGGTGGTCAGTGGAAAAAAGTTTTTATCGATACTGGGCAAATACCCGAAGACCAAATAAATAGCGACTACTACCGTTGGTTTTACACTGCTCTAACCCGCGCCTCCGAAACTGTTTTTTTGGTGAATTACGAGAATATTTAATTTTTAACAAAAATATTTGAAGATTTTTTATTTGAAAATTTGAGATTGGACGATTGGACGATTTGAAATTTGAAGATTCAGGATATGTCCTGATGCTCGTTAGCTATCGAGATTGAAGATAAGATTATAAATTTGAAGATTTGAGATTGGACGATTTGAGCGTCTTGTCCAAATTTGATTACAACCATAAGCAAGTGACCTTAATGAGATTAATTCGTTTCAGAAGAAATGAAACAAAGTATCACACCAAAGTTCATTTTGCGCTCCTCCAGAGGCTTGAGGGCTAAATATTTTATCATTTTCACAAAAATAACAACAAAACTATTGCACATTTGAAAATAAAAACTCATCTTTGCACCCGAAATGAAACAAAATTACTTGTAGAACGAACAAATTTACAAAATATACGTTTCAATCATAAAACAAAAACAAATGAACACAATACTTACAATAAACAAATTTTGGTGGTGGCGCTTACGAATATCTTTCGTGGGTTAACATTGCTATTGTATATTCTTGAAAAATATAAATTTCAAAAATAAAAATATATCAAAGGCTTGTCGTAACTCACGATAAGCCTTTTTTGTTTCAAAAAAAATTGTAAATAGTTAATTTCAATATAAATTATGAGTTATTCAGTCGACAAAAACGGATATTATGGCGAATTTGGTGGTGCCTATATCCCCGAAATTTTACACGGAATTGTTGAAAAACTAAAAATTGCTTTCGACGAAATTCGCACCGATGAAAGTTTCAAAAAAGAATACTACGACCTACTGAACAATTATGTAGGACGCCCTTCACCATTGTATTTTGCTAAGCGCTTGTCCGAAAAATACAATACCCAAATCTATCTCAAACGCGAGGATTTGAACCATACAGGTGCACATAAAATAAACAATGCGCTTGGGCAAATTTTATTGGCAAAACGAATGGGCAAAAAACGCATCATTGCCGAAACTGGCGCCGGACAACATGGCGTGGCTACTGCAACTGCTTGCGCACTCATGGGTTTGGAATGTATAGTGTTTATGGGCAAAACCGATGTTGAACGCCAATTTCTTAATGTGCAAAAAATGCGCATGTTGGGCGCCAAAGTCGAACCTGTTACAAGCGGCAACATGACGCTAAAAGATGCTACCAACGAGGCCATACGCTACTGGTGTTCAAACCCCGATTCGTTCTATATCATTGGCTCAACCGTTGGCCCTCACCCCTACCCCGAAATGGTGGCATTTTTCCAATCGGTTATTAGCGAAGAAATTAAATGGCAGCTCGAAGCAAAAATTGGGCGCAACTACCCCGATATTCTGATGGCTTGCGTGGGCGGTGGCAGCAATGCCATGGGCACATACTTCCATTATCTCGACGACGAACGCGTGCAAATCATCTCGGCCGAAGCGGGTGGCTTAGGCATCGAAACTGGCGAAACAGCAGCAACTATTCAAATTGGCACCACAGGCATTATTCATGGTAGCAAAACGCTTTTAATGCAAGATGCCGATGGACAGATCATCGAACCCTATTCAATATCAGCGGGTTTGGATTATCCAGGCATTGGCCCTGCACATGCGCACTTTGCCAAAACAGGTCGCACCAAAGTACATGCCATCAACGATGACGAAGCGCTCGAAGCGGCTTTCGAACTTACTGCCCTCGAAGGCATTATCCCTGCCATCGAATCGGCCCATGCTTTGGCTCTGCTCAAAAAAGAAAAAGACAATTTCGCACCCAACAAAATCATTGTTCTTAATGTATCCGGACGAGGCGACAAGGACATGGATACTTATGTGAAATACTTTAAATAGTTTCGGGCCTGCCTCCTGAGGTACGAGGGAGGTTTCGAGTTCTGAGTTTCGGGTTTCGAGTTTTGAGGTCTGAGTTTCGGGTTTCGAGTTTTGAGGTCTGAGTTTTGAGGTCTGAGTTTTGAGGTCTGAGTTTTGAGGTCTGAGGCACGAGTTAGGTTTCGAGTTCATTTCACCCTCAATTCATTTAAATAATAAATGGTAAATCAATAAATGGTAAATATTTTTATATGAAACTATACATAAAAGCAAAAACAATACTGGCCGACTTACAAACACCGGTGGGTATTTATTTAAAAATAAGAGACTTATACCCTCAGTCGGTATTGCTCGAAAGTTCCGATTATCACGGCACCGAAAACAGCTATTCATACATAGCTTTTAGTCCTATTGGTGGCATTTCGGTCAACAATTTCTTAATTGTCGAGGAATATCCCGATGGACAACAAATCGAAACCAACGTAGTCGACAAAATGACGGTGGCCAATCGTTTCGACGCATTCATAAAATCATTCGAAATTGCAGAGTCAGAATCGAAAGTGAACATCAACGGCCTTTTAGGCTACACCTCCTACGAGGCAGTGCAATATTTCGAAGACATAAAACTGAAAGCGCGCAACACCGTTCCGGGCGACATGCCGGGCTTGCATTACATGTTTTTCAAATACATTATTGCCATCAATCATTTCAACAACGAAATGACAATTATCGAAAACCTCCTCGAAGGCGAATCAACGGCCATTCCTTCTATCGAACGCGTACTCAACAACAACAATTTTGCGCACTATGCATTCGAAACTGTTGGCACCGAGCAATGCGATATTTCGAACGAAGATTTTCGCGACATGGTGAAACGCGGAAAAGAAGAATGCTACAAAGGAAATGTTTTTCAAATTGTGCTCTCGCGCCGTTTTTACCAACAATACAAAGGCGACGATTTTATGTTGTATCGCACCTTGCGTTCGGTCAATCCTTCGCCCTATTTGTTCTACTTCAACTTTGGCGATTTCCGCATTTTTGGTTCCTCGCCCGAAGCCCACTTGGTAGTCGATGCCAAAGCGCAAAAAGCTTATATCAAACCCATTGCAGGCACTTTCCGCCGCACTGGCGACGACGAAAAAGATTTGCTCTTGGCCGAAAAACTTAGCACCGACAAAAAAGAAAATGCCGAGCACGTTATGTTAGTCGACCTTGCGCGCAACGACCTCAGTCGCAATACCGACGAAGTGACACTCGAAGTTTATCGCGAAGTGCAATACTACTCGCACGTGCTGCATTTGGTATCGAGCGTTAGCGGAAAACTACGCCCCGACACAAAAATCATCAAACTTTTTGCCGATACTTTTCCCGCTGGCACACTTTCGGGCGCACCAAAAATTAAAGCTATGCAACTGATTGACAGCATCGAACCGCACGACCGCGGCCCTTATGGTGGCTGTTTGGGCTATATTGGTTTCGATGGCAGTTTCAACCAAGCCATTACAATACGCTCATTCGTTAGCAAAAAAAATACGCTTTACTACCAAGCAGGCGCTGGCGTAGTGGCAAAATCCGATGAAGAAAGCGAACTACAAGAAGTAAACAACAAACTCGCAGCACTCAAACGCGCGGTCGAAGTGGCTTCAAAAAAAGCATAGTTCAGAAACATTTCACTCATTTTTCATTTTTCATTTTTATAAAATAACTCAACATGAAGATATTAGTTTTCGACAATTACGATTCGTTCACCTACAATTTGGTGCATGCTGTGCGCAAATTGGGTTATACCGATATTGAGGTGCATCGCAACGACCAAATTGCACTGGCCGACATCGCGCGTTTCGATAAAATCATCCTTTCACCTGGCCCAGGCGTCCCTTCCGAATCGGGCATTTTGCTCGAAGTAATAAAAACCTATGCGCCAACAAAACCCATTTTGGGCGTATGTTTGGGCGAGCAAGCCATTGCCGAAGCATTTGGCGGCACACTCATCAACCTCCCCGAAGTGCATCATGGCGTAAGTTCCGAGGTCGAAATTGTAGCCGATGACTTATTATTTGCCGGTTTGGACAATAAAATCGAAGTCGGCCGCTATCACTCATGGGCCGTGTCAGGCGACGCTTTGCCCGATTGCCTACAAGTTACAGCCCGCGATGCCGATGGAATGATAATGGCCTTGGCACACAAAACTTACGATGTACGCGGCGTGCAATTTCACCCCGAATCGGTACTCACACCCTTGGGCGAAAAAATGCTACTCAACTGGCTCGAAAACTAGACATTAATCCAGCCCCAAACCCCTAAAGGGGCTTAAAGAGATAGCCATTTATATTATTCATAATCTGATGATTAAAAAATGTAGTTATATTACATTCCCCCTTCAGGGGGCTAGGGGGCCTATTTGGGCGTGCCCCTACGGGTCGGGCTTTCGGCACTAACACCGCTCTGCTAGCGCGGATTTGCAATCCGTGCACAAATGTGGCACGGATTCCAAATCCGCGCCAGCAATGCGGTGTAAATGTGCCTCTATCCCTCACGCATCGCTACTTCGAGTGGCTATGCGTAGTAGAAACAGTATTTGTATATTGAAATTGTAAACGGTTTATTCTTACAATACATTTAAAATTCTTGCTTAACCAAGTGGCAAGTCGAATAGTAAATTGTAAATGAATAAATAGTAAATATCATTTTTTTATTTTTAAATAGTTATTTATGAAACAGGTTCTCAATCGCCTTTTCGAACATCAGTCGCTCTCGCGTATCGAAGCGGCCGAAGTTATGACCAACATAGCCACTGGCAAATACAACGATGCTGAGATTGCAGCATTTATATCAGTATATATCATGCGTAGCATCGAGCTCGACGAAGTACTGGGCTTTCGCGAAGCATTGCTCAACATGGCTGTAAAAGTCGATTTGTCCGATTTCGACCCCATCGACATTGTGGGTACAGGCGGCGACGGCAAAAACACCTTCAACATTTCAACATGCAGCTGTTTTGTTGTGGCAGGCGCAGGTTACAAAGTAGCCAAACATGGCAACTATGGCGCAACATCAGTCAGCGGCTCATCAAATGTTTTAGAGTATTATGGTGCCAAATTCACAACCAACAACGACACCCTTCGTCGCTCACTCGAAACATCAGGCTTTGCTTACTTGCACGCCCCATTGTTCAACCCCGCCATGAAAAACGTAGCGCCTGTTCGTAAAAACTTAGGTGTTCGTACATTTTTCAATGTTTTAGGGCCACTCATCAGTCCTGCGCGCCCCAACTACCAATGCCTGGGCGTTTACAATTTAAAAATGATGCGTCTATACAATTATATATACCAAAATTTGGGTGTCAACTATTGCATCGTTCACTCACTCGATGGCTACGACGAAGTTTCGCTCACCGATCACACAAAAGTGATTAACAACAGTGGCGAATACATCTCGAGTCCCGAAAAAATGGGCTTCGAAAAACTCGAACAAAAAGCCCTTTGGGGAGGCGACTCCATCGACGAAGCAGCGCAAATATTCATCAACGTGCTCAATAACAATGCAACATCAGCACAACGCGAAGTGGTTATTGCCAATGCAGCCTTTGCCATACAAGCACGTTGTCCCGAAAAAACACTCGCCACTTGCATTGCCGAAGCACGCAAATCGCTCGTAAGTGGAAAAGCGAAACAGTCGTTCGAATCGTTTATTGCTATCTAGCAATATATTAAAATGCTATTGAGTTTTGGGTCACTTTACATTTAAATAGTAAATCAGAGCCTGTTTGTTTACTTTTTTCAAATAAAAACTCAAAATACATTGCTGATATAGTGCTTATTTAAAAAAAAAGCATTATATTTGCGCGCTCAAAAAGCACAGTGCTAATTAATAACAAAGTTTTACTAAATTAAAGGAGGAAACAAGCAATAGCTAAAAAAGTTGTCATCAAGCCCCGTAAGCCCCATGTAAAAGAGGAGGCTCACAGAATAAACGAAAAAATCAAAGGGCTTAAAGAAGTACGTCTAGTAGGAGATAATGTAGAACAAGGCATCTACAGTTTGAGCGATGCAATGAAAATTGCAGACGAACTAGAACTCGACTTGGTGGAAATTTCGCCAACAGCCGAGCCTCCTGTTTGTAAAGTTATCGACTACCAAAAGTTCTTGTACCAACAAAAGAAACGCGAAAAAGAGCAAAAAGCGAAAGCAGCTAAAGTTGTACTTAAAGAAATTCGTTTCGGTCCTCAAACCGACGATCACGACTACAACTTTAAGCTCAAACATGCCGTTGAATTCCTTAAAGAAGGCTGCAAAATTAAAGCTTTTGTGTTTTTCAAAGGGCGTTCGATTTTGTTCAAAGAACAAGGTGAATCGCTTTTGGCACGCTTTGCTACCGACTTGGAAGATTACGCCAAAGTTGACCAGCTACCAGTGCTCGAAGGCAAACGCATGATTATCATGTTCTCGCCAAAAAAAGTAAAATAACATTGCCATTTTTAAATGGCTACAATACAATGGATTTTTTAATTTAATATATAAATAACAATGCCAAAAATGAAAACTAACTCCGGTGCCAAAAAAAGGTTTGCCCTTACCGGATCAGGAAAGATTAAAAGAAAACATGCATTTAAAAGACACATTCTGACAAAGAAAACAACTAAGCAGAAACGTAACTTGACTCACGGAGCACTTGTGCACACATCTGATGAGAACAATGTTAAACACATGCTTCGTTTGGCGTAATTGTCATTTTTAGATTTTTATATCATTTTTCTTAGTCAAAAAACAGAGTGTTTAGCTTCAAGACCATTGTAAAAATGGCGCTAACAATCACAAATCATTTTTAATATGCCAAGATCAGTAAATCACGTTGCTTCACGTAAAAGAAGAAAAAGAATTTTAAGCCTCACAAGAGGTTATTTTGGCGGTCGCCGTAACGTATGGACCGTAGCAAAAAATACATGGGAAAAAGGTTTGCAATATGCATTCCGCGACCGTAGAGCTAAAAAACGCAACTTCCGCGCATTGTGGATTCAACGTATCAACGCTGCTGCACGTCTCGAAGGTATGTCGTACTCAAAACTAATGGGCGCTTTACACAAAGCTGGTATCGAAATGAACCGCAAAGTATTGGCCGATTTAGCAATGAACCACCCAGAAGCTTTCAAAGCTATTGTAGTGAAAGCTAAAAACGCTTAGTCGTTTTTTAAAAATAATTTTCTTTTTAAAAAGCTTTTCAGATATTTTTCTGAAAAGCTTTTTCACATCTAAAATGTGTAGAGCTGCATTTTTAGAAATAAAAAAAGCCCGAAACAATAATACAATTTCAGTCCGGACTTTTTCAGTTCAACCAAATCGGCAATATTTTAAGCCTCACCACCACCAAAACCCATTGGCACCGGTGGAATAAATCCAGCATCATGAATCTTTATCTTACCCATTTGCGCCTCAAATTTCGCAATATTCTCTTCCAAAGCAAACAGCAAACGCTTAGCATTGTCGGGCGTTAAAATTACGCGCGATTTAACATTACCCTTAGGCGTTCCTGGCATCAACCTTATAAAATCTATCACAAACTCTGAAGGAGAATGCGAAATAACAGCTAAATTTGAATAAACACCCTCGGCCACCTCAGCCGATAACTCAATGTTGAATTGATTGTCTTGTTGTTCCATATTATTATTGTATTAAACGTATGCATTTTGTATTTTCAGCCACAAAGATAATGCTTTTTCACACACAAGCGCGCCTAAAGCAACAAAACATAATTATTAGCACAAAATTCAACCTATCTAATTGTTTACAAGATGATAAATTTTGTGCTAAAAAAACATATATTTGTAGGCAACACTTGGCTAAATGGATAGAATTTCGTACTTTTGTGGCGAATTTTTATAAACACAATTTTAAATAATTAATAAAAATGATTAAAGTAGGTATCAATGGTTTTGGCCGCATCGGACGTTTGGTTTTCCGTGCAGCTCAGGAAAGAAACGATATTCAGATCGTTGCAGTAAATGATCCGTTCCTGGATCTTGATTATTTAATTTATATGTTGCAGTACGACACTGTACATGGTCGATTCAACGGAACTGCTGAAAACAAAGATGGTAAATTGATTGTGAACGGTAAAGAAGTTGCTTTCTTTGCTGAAATGGATCCTGCTAACATCAAATGGGGTGCTGTAGGTGCTGATTATGTTGTAGAATCAACAGGTGTTTTCACAACTATCGACAAAGCAAAAGCGCACATT
>CAZEVV010000027.1:0-21211 GCA_964515675.1 uncultured Paludibacter sp.
GCGCAGATCGGCGCGGAAGACCTCGCGCTTGCCCTGGAAGAGCACCGCCGTCCGCTATTATTATCATCCAATTGATAAAACATGGAAAAGAATGTCGGAAGATTCAAAGTATATAATTCCATTTACACTTAAAGAATCGCCAACAGGATTTCAATTGCCCGAAACTATTGCTGAGGTGTCGTTATATCCTAATCCGGCGCGCGATTTTGTGCAAATACATACCGACCAAGCAATAAAATCGATACGTATCTATCACATCGATGGACGGTCGCTCAACGAGAAAAGCATTGTTAGCAATAAACTTGTTGATGTGTCAGCACTCAGTGCCGGGCATTACATAATGCTCATCGAAACAACTACAAACACTTTGTTGGCGCGATTTATTAAACAATAAGCAAATATATTAGGAGTTCTGAGTTTTGAGTTCTGAGTTTTGAGTTTTGAGTTCTGAGTAATGGCTAAAGTGCGAAGGATTAAGGTGTTGTAAATGAATAGACTGTGAGGTGGTTTCGAGTAGTTGTGTAGCTACTTAGCGCTAATTTTGATTCATCTCCGAAATTTGCATCTAAATCATTAGTTTTTAATTAAAAACGTAAATATTTAATCATAATCATTAGTTAATATAAGATTGCTTTGACGTGTCAAAAGAATAAATTTTCAGCCTGCCGAACAGGCAGGCTCGAAGGTAGGTGTAAACTAATTTCGTACATTCTTCGTTTTGCGTATTCTCGTTCATCGTTGAATGAGGGTTAGTATATTGTTTTATTTACAGTAAGGAAATAAGTTATATGGGAATTTTTGAATTATTCCGAACCAAGCCCTACAAAATTGGCATTGCATTGAGTGGTGGCGGTATCAAAGGTTTGTGTCATGCTGGTGTTTTAAAGGCACTCGAGGAGCATGGTGTTAATCCCGATATTATTTCGGGTGTTAGTGCGGGTGCCATAGTGGGTGCTTTGTATGCCGACGGCTATAGCCCCGACGAGATTGCAAAGCTTTTCGAGGACATAAGCTTTCGGCAAATGACAAGCATTAGCATTCCCGAAGGTGGGTTGTTTAAAATTGATGCTTTCGAAAAGTTTATGCGTAAAACTTTGCGGGCCAAGAAGTTCGAAGACTTAAATATTCCGCTGCGCATAGTTGCTACCAATTTAGATGCAGGGGTGAGTGAAGTTTTCGATTCGGGCAATCTTATCGATGCTGTTGTAGCATCGTGTAGTGTGCCTGTGTTGTTTATGCCCAAGCGCATCAATGGAGTACATTATGTCGACGGTGGCGTTTTTAAAAATTTCCCAGTAAGTACTATTCGTGACGATTGCGAACGTGTTATTGGTATTAATGCAAGTCCGCTCGTGGCCGATGAATACAAATTAAGCATAAAAAATGTAGCTGCACGTACCTATCATTTTATGTTTAAGGCCAATATTATACATGATAAAGAATTGTGCGATTTGCTTATCGAGCCAGTCGATATGGGCAATTACGATACTTTTGAAGTTGAGAAAGGACGCGAAATATTCGAATTGGGTTATCAGTCGAGCAAAATTATTTTGCAAAGTCAGAGCAACAAATAGGGGATGAATTTTGAGAAATTGTGTAAACTTTTTCCATAAATATATAATGTTTGAATGATAATATTGACCGATATTTGCACACAGAAATTTTAGTTTAAAAAAATGACAAAAGCAAATATCAATATATCTTTGGCGCTCGAAGGATTAAACGATTTGTCCGATCAGCAAAATGTTGAAGGTATTTTAAATCAATACGCGGGAATAATACAGTACAATGTGGATGTTGAGCACAATACTTTACAGCTCGAAATAGACAGCAAAAGCACGCTCAAACAGCTTGCCACTGCAATTTCGCAGGCGGGTTATACATTTAAAATACAGAAAAAAAGTTTTGCGGTGCTCAAAATGACATGTGCAAGTTGCGCCGCAAGCATCAACGCTGTATTGCAAAATCATATTGCAATTATTAGCGCCAATGTAAATTTTGCATCGTCGAAACTATCGGTCATTTATTACTCTGACCTCATTAACGATAATCAAATTCGTGAAGTTGTGCAAAGTGTAGGTTTCGATCTTATTGTCGAACAAGGAGTTGCGCAGCACGAGAGTTTCGAGAAATTGCAAGCGCAAAAACTATCATCGCTCAAAAAACGAACCTTTGCAGCAATTATTTTGGCCATTCCATTGTTTGTTATTGGGATGTTTTTTATGCACATGCCTTTGGCCAATTATATAATGTGGGCACTTAGCACGCCGATGTTGTTTTGGCTGGGTCGCGATTTTTTTGTGAATGCCATTAAGCAAGCCCGATTGCTAAAAAGCAATATGGATACTTTGGTGGCACTCAGCACTTCGGTGGCATATTTTTTCAGCGTTTTCAATACATTGTTTCCGCAATATTGGCTCCACAGAGGCATTGAACCGCATGTGTATTTCGAAGCTGCGGGTATAATCATCGCTTTTATTTTGTTGGGTAAATGGCTCGAAGAAAATGCAAAAAACAACACTTCGTCGGCCATAAAAAAACTCATGCAATTGCAACCCAAAACTGTTACTTTGTTGCATCACGATGGGCAAGAGCTGCAAATACCCATCGAGCAAGTTGAAATATCGAATATTCTTTTGGTAAAGCCTGGCGAACGCATTCCGGTTGACGGCTTGGTTACTCGCGGCACATCGTTTATCGACGAGAGTATGATGAGCGGCGAAGCCATTCCGGTGGAGAAGAAACGTCGCGACAAGGTGTTTGCAGGCACCATAAATCAAAAAGGGAGTATCGAAATAATGGCCGAAAAGGTGGGCGACGAAACCATTTTGGCACAAATAATAAAAACAGTACAAGAAGCACAAGGGAGTAAAGCGCCAGTGCAAAAAATGGTTGATAAAGTTGCAAGTATTTTTGTTCCCATAGTAATGGTTATAGCCCTTGCGAGTTTTGTTGTTTGGTATTTTTCGGGTGTCGAAAATGCATTTACACAGGCACTACTGGCACTTATCACAGTTTTGGTAATTGCTTGTCCGTGTGCACTTGGGTTGGCTACGCCTACTGCAATTATGGTTGGCGTGGGTAAAGCTGCCGAAAATGGCATACTTATAAAAGATGCCGACAGCCTTGAGCAAGCCCGAAAGCTCGACGTGGTTGTGCTCGACAAAACAGGTACTATTACACAAGGAAAACCAATTGTGAATAATGCTTTTTGGTGGAACGACGATGTGCTTTACAAACAAATATTAATGAGCATCGAAACACAATCGGAGCATCCTCTAGCCGAAGCCATTTGCAAAAAACTTGCAAAACACAACAAAGCAAATGTTAAGTTTTTCGAGAGCATTACTGGTAAAGGAGCAAAGGCTCAATACAACGAGCAATGGTATTTTGTGGGCAATGAGCAACTTATGCACGATAATGCTGTTGAAATAGATGCCGAATATAAGCAAAAGGCTCTTGAACTCGAAAACGATGCACACACTTTGATATGGTTTGGAAATAGTGAAAAAATTATTGCTTTGTTTGCCATTACAGATGCAATAAAACCGAGTTCGGCAGCTGCAATACGTTCGTTGAAAAACGCCAATATCGATGTTGTAATGCTCACTGGCGACAATTTTGCCACTGCAAGCGCAATAGCTCATAAAGTTGGTATATCACATTTCGAGGCTCAAATGTTACCCGCTCAAAAAGCACAATACATCGAAAAACTTAAAGCTGAAGGGCATGTTGTGGCTATGGTTGGCGATGGTATAAACGATAGTACAGCGCTTGCGCTTGCCGATGTGAGCATTGCTATGGGCAAAGGCAGCGACATTGCCATTGATGTTGCGCGCATGACCATTATTTCGTCTGATTTAAACAAAATTCCTGAAGCAATAAAATTATCCAAACAAACAGTGGCAACCATTCGTCAGAATTTATTTTGGGCATTTATATATAATATCATTGCAATTCCTGTAGCTGCTGGGCTTTTGTATCCTGTTAGCGGTTTTTTGCTCAACCCCATGTGGGCAGGTGCTGCAATGGCTTTAAGCAGTGTAAGCGTTGTGAGCAATAGCTTAAGACTCAAAGCTAAAAAGTAAATATTTTTTGCATGATAATTAATTGTTTTATTATTATGTGAAAAATAAAATCATATGTTTGATGAATTAATACTCAAATTTATATATTAAACATTGAGTAAATTGTTTAATTTCGCATACCGTTTTATCATATTCGGTTTGCTGATGAGACTCAAAAAATTGTTGCATTAAGCACAAACTAAAGAAATTTATGTTTATTATTGTGCACAAAGTGGATGCGAAAGTCGATTAAGTACACAGATTTATTAATATTCAAAGAAACAATTTTACGAAAAATGACTACAGATACTCTTTTACAGCAAATTAGTTTTATCAAAGAAATTGACAAAATTAAATTTATACAACGCAAAACAAAACTGCTGAACAGTAATCGGCACGAAAACGACGCCGAACATAGTTGGCACTTGGCTGTAATGACATTGGTACTAGCCGAACATGCTAACACGCCAATTGATGTGCTTAAAGTTGTGAAAATGGTTTTGATACACGATGTTGTTGAAATTGATGCTGGCGATACATTTATTTACGATACTCAAAATAATCATTCGAACACAGTGAATGAGCGCAAAGCTGCTGAGCGAATTTTTGGTCTTTTACCGCAACAGCAAGCGAATGAGTTTATTGCTATTTGGGAAGAGTTTGAGGCAGGCTTGACCAACGAGGCAAAATTTGCAAAGTCGATGGATAGGCTCGAACCCCTGCTACAAAACACTTCGAATAATGGTGGCACATGGAGAGAGTTTGATGTTGATTACAGCAAAGTGTACGAAAAAAAGCTGGCTATTAAAGATGGGTCGTTAACACTGTGGAATTTTGCCGAAAAATTATTGAATGAAAGTGTAGAAAAAGGTATTTTAAAGCGATAAGTTGATTAGTATAAAAGGGTAAAATGTTGTAAAGTAATGAATTGTCAGTTTATTGCATATCCCTAATACTGACCGATTAAATGTCTGAGTTTCTTCGCTACGATCTGAATGATAGAGCATTGTCGTTTCGAACAAATTGAGGAACCTAGCGTAGTGAAAAAATACATTCAACTTATTTTTGTCGATCAGTAGTGATTGTATATAAATAATAGTCCGATGAACTTATGTTCGTCGGACTATTATATGTATGTAGTACAATGACTTATCAAAGCTTTAAAAAGCTTTTTGCAATCTTACTTTTTAATGAGTTTGAAGTTCTCTGTTTGAGTTTTTAATACATAAATGCCGTTTTGCAACGAACTTATATCAATACGTTCGTTTGCAATTGCATTGTGCGCAAACACCAAACTACCTTTTAGGTCGTATATTTTTATTGAGCCACTATATTCGCCCAAATTAATAAAATCGCTTGTTGGATTTGGCAATACAGTTACTGATTTGCTTGTACTCTCTATCGTGTTTGTTGGTATTGCAGTGCCCACATACACAAATGCATCGTCGAATTGTGTCCCGAAACGACCAGCCCAAAAACGGTCATCGCGTCCTATCAAATACAATTTTATTTTTCGTACTCCAACGCCGTAGTTGCTCACTATGAGTGATTTTTCTGTCCATGCTGTATTAATGGGTGTGTTTTCATTATTGCAAACATAATGTGTCGAAAGTACAGCATTGTTTGCATCGAGCAACTCAATTTTGATTGTTGTAAAAGCGCCTGCACACTCGGTTGTAGCTACAAACGAACCCGCTTTTATGTTGGGCATAGCATCGAGCGCCGATGCAGTAAAGCCAGCAGCCAACAAGTCAATTGTTTGGCTTAATGTGCAGTTAAAATACGATGATGCCCATAATTTATTGCCAGTGCGTGGAGTTGCAGCTAAATTTACACCCACAATTGTTGTGCTCCAACCATCACCACCATCAGTTTTTGTCCAACCTTCGTAGTCGTTTTCGGCGCCAGCGTTGGTAAGTAAATTGGTTTGCGGTGTTGGTGGTAGCGTTGAGTATACTTCTATTTCGGACCATGCTACCCAAGCACTTGAACTAGGAGTGTTAATCATTACTCCTCTAATATTCGTCAATGGTTCGTTGAATTTCGCTATAAGAATTTGTCCGTTAGTTGTAATGCCTGATAATGTTTCAACTGTTGTCCAATTTTCTAAATCGTCCGTAACTTTAATCTCGTGCACTGAATTTCCTGTATTGGCTTGTTGAAGATATAATTTGATACTGTCAACCTTATAGCTGTCTTGTAAATCTACTTTAATCCAACCAGAATATCCTGGTGCACACCAGTTGGTGTTTGAGTTGCCATCGAATGCATGAAATGGTAACTCATGAGTTGTTGAAGCACTTGCTGTGGCGGGCTTGTTAAGTGCTACATTTGTACCTGTAATTTGTGCATTTACCAAATTTACAGCGCAAATCAGAATTGCTGCGAATAGAATAAGTTTTTTCATTTTGAGACCTCCTAAATTTAATTTCACAAAATTTTGTTCCAAAAAAAGTGTCGTTTTTATCATATGCTTCCTATTTTTAGTCCCCATTTACAATTGGATAGGGGAGAGATTAATAATATCACTTTTGTACTTTCGTAAATTTCACTCCGTTTAAAATCAATGCATTGCCTTCGAAACGATATTCGAAAACGGCACTTGTAGGTATTTTATTGTAAACCCAAATGCGTCCATCAATTAGGTCGTAAGTTTCATACCCACCTCCATCGGGAATAGTTTGTTTGCCACTTATCATCACTTTGCTATATGTCCAGTTGCTATTAAATGTAACTCTAGTAATAATCGTTGCGTTGCCTGCAACAGTTTTATTTTCCCATATGCCAACAATTCCTGCTTTTATGTTCGATTTATCAGCTGCCCTATCGTATTTTTTTGCAGCGTTGGCACCTTTTGCAAGTAATAATTCGGCCGATTTGGTGCGATTAAACCTTTGCGCCCAATACAATGCTGTAAATCCATCTTTATCTTCGATATCTAATTTTGCACCTTTTTCGATTAAAAAAGCCAACATTTCGGTGTACGAACTGTAACTATTACCTTGTGCATGAGCTGCACTAGCGGCATGCATCAATGCTGTTTTGCCAAATGCATCTTGGGCGTTTACATCGGCACCTTTGGCAATTAATAGTTTGCTGGCTTCGGTAAAGGGTCCTATTACAGGCATTACTAGCACTACTTTCACCAAACCACCTTTCACAGCCACCATGAGTGGGGTTTCTTTGTTTTTATTTGCTAAGTTTACATCGGCCCCTTTGGCAATAAGAATTTTTGTCGGACTAATTTTTTGAACGGCAGTCATCAACGGACTGTTGCCATTGTTATCCTGCGCATTGATATTTGCACCTTTGCTAATTAGCAGGTTAAGAATTTTTTCGCAATCTTTTTCTTTGCGTTTATCTTCAATAAAATTAAACACAGCTTTGTGCAAAGGCGTGTAGTTGAATTTGTTCTTTGCATTTACATTGGCACCTCGCTTTACAAGTAAATCAACCATTTCGAACAACGAAGTATTCATTAAAGGTGTATATCCACCTAAATCATCATTCCCTTCGATACTTGCGCCTTGGTCCAATAAGTATTTTACCATTTCTACTTGGTCCGATATTACAGCCCAATGTACTGCACTGTAAAGTATTTCGTCCTTTACGCCTAAACTAATGGCTTTTGCCAAAATGAGTTTTGCTGCTTCAATGTTTCCATGACGAGCAGCATAATCCATAGCATTGGGCGACACTTTATGTGTTGATTGTCGGATTACAATATTGGCACCTTTGTCAAGCAAAAGTTTCACAACATCTGTGTGTTTGCCAGCAGCATACATCAGTGCTGTTTCGCCCCCCAAGGTTTGAATATCTAAACTTGCTCCTTTGTCAATCAGCATTTTTGCTGTTTCGGTATTGCTAACTGATAACATAAGAGCCGTTTCGCCTCGTCGGTTTTGTACATTGAGTTTTGCACCTTTGTCAAGCAAAATTTTGGCCGATTCGGTATAGTTTTTTACCGAGAGCATAAGCGCCGTATTTCCACCGTGCTCCGATGGTTTGCCATCCCAAAGCAACCACTCGTCTTGCAAATCAATCAAAGCACCTTTGTCGAGCAATAGTTTCACCATTTCCGGATATTCAACTGCACGCATTAGGGCTGTAAATTTCCATGTAACCTCGGGTGCAGGACGTAAGTTCCACTCATTAATTCTAATGCCTTTGGCGTTTATCAAAAGTTTAGGCATTTCCAAGGTTTTGTCGTTAAATGCGTGCGACAAAATGGTTTCTTTGTCCCATTTAAAGTTAGGGTCGGCACCTTTGCTTAGGCATATTTTCATTTCTTCAATATTCCCTTTGCGTGATGCGTTTTCGATATTCTGAGCATTTACAAAGACGCAACTAGCACTTAAAATAAGAGTTGCACATGTGTTAATCAATTTTTTTTTCATTTTGTATTTGTTGATTTATATGAAGAAAATGTTATATGTTTTTCGATGAGTTTTCGATGCCTTGTAGTAAATAAGATTATATTTAATCTGTTAAACTTTATAGCAAACGGCACTAAAATTTAATGCTCGTTTGCTATAAAATGATCACATGTATTTTAACTCAAAAAATTATTTGTAAAGTTCGCTTAACTTAGTAACCTTTAGTGTCGTTGGGCGATAAGTAACTGTTGCGCCAGCTGTTACGCTAACAACAGGAAAAAACATACCTATATCACCCTGTGCTACATACATAAATCCTTTGTCGCCAATACCAATAACTTCACCCCAATTCGAAATTACTTTTACGAGCGTTCCATTGCTTTCGTAAAGTTTGAGCACCATTTTATATTTAGTGCCAACTTTGTATAAGTCATCGGTAAGCGACGTGGCAGCATTTGCTTTGTCCTCTTCGGCAATAAACATTAAATATCTGCCTGTTCCCCAATCAATACTTGCTCTGTTTAAGTCCAATGCCCCTTTTAATCCCGACAAAGTCCAGTCTTGATTTGCTGCTGGGTAAGCTGGCGAACGTTGTGCATCCCACACTTTGTCTTTGGTGTACTTCGTGCTAAAAATTGTTGTTTCTTCAATTTTTGTTGGTTCGTCAACAGTAGGTGTACAAGCTACAACTAGGCCTACGATAAATGCGATAATGATTGATTTTGCAAATAAAATTTTTGTTTTCATTTTTTATTAAGTTATAATTTATTGTTTTGCCTACTCGTAAGGCTTTTCAGCATTCGCCTGAAAATTTTTTACTTGCGAAGTGCAATTAACAATCAAATTTTAAATACTAATAAACTGCACGCAATTGTAAAAATTTACAAATGCAAAATTACGCACGTATCCAATATTTTGGTATTTCGAAAACCCTATTTTTTTATAGTGTAAACCCTATTTTTTTTATAGTGTAAACCCTATTGTTATTTTATTTTGAGTTTCGTAATTGTTAAACCATTAATGTAATGATACACCAAATGGATAATTGTTGCTGTTTGGAATTGAAATTTGCTTTGTGTTAGATAATTAATTATCGATAAGTAGTGCGAAATTCATTATGTTTTGCCGCTTTTTTTTGCTATCAGTATGGTGTGTGTTGAAAGAGCAAACCATAAATGTTTTTCATTACGATTGCATTTTTTGTGTATTAAAACAGGCAAAAACAATATTTATCAAAATAAAATAGCATTTAACCAACGAAAACTGCATTGCGTGCATCTTATATTTGTTATTTTCGTAACTTTGCAAGTGGAGAAATTTCCGTAACAAATTGTCGAGATTAATTCTCGAAGTTTAATTCTCGAAGTTTTAAAACCAAATATCAACCCATTTGTATATGAAATATTTTTTATTGTTTTTGCTGCTCTTTATTTCGAGCATTTTTACAACAACTCCGGCTCAGCGCGTAGGTTTGGTGCTGAGTGGTGGTGGTGCGCGCGGTATTACGCACATTGGTGTTATTCAGGCACTCGAAGAAAACCATATTCCTATCGATTATATTACTGGCACCTCGATGGGAGCTATTGTGGGGGCTATGTATGCTATGGGGCATAGTACGCAAGAGATTATCCGTATTTTAAAATCCGACGATTTTAAACGTTGGTCGACGGGTGAACTCGATCCAGCATATAATTTTTATTATCGCGTTGCCGACCCAAAACCTGCTGTTGCCGACATTCATATAAAAATTAATAGCAAAGATTCGTTTAGTATTGTGCCTAAAGTTTTACCGCCTAACTTGGTGCCGCCGCATCAAATGAATTTTGCTTTTATTCAACTCTTTGCGCCCGCAACTGCTTATATTAATGGCGATTTCAAAAGGCTTTTTGTGCCTTTTCGGAGTGTAGCATCGGATATTTACAACAAAGAAGCAGTCGTTTTTCGAAATGGCGACTTGGGCGATGCTGTGCGTACGTCAATGACTTTTCCTTTTGTTTTTAAACCTATTAAGGTCGACAATAGATTGCTGTTCGATGGTGGGATTTTCAATAATTTCCCATTGGATGTTATGGTGGACGATTTTAAACCCGATTATATTATTGGTAGTGCTGTTAGCAATAATCCGCCAAAACCTACTGAGGACGATGTTTTTAGGCAGCTCGAAACTATGATAATGAACAAAACTGATTATTCGCTCAATGGGCATAATGGTACTTTGTTGAAGTTCGACCTAGAGAGTTACATGTTGTTCGATTTTTCGAAAGTTGATGAGTTGGTGAAAATTGGTTATGACTCGACCATTGCTCATATCGAAGAAATTCGTCGTGCAATACGTCGCCGTGTTACTACTGCCGATGTTAACGAACGTCGTGCAGCATTTAGGGATAATTTACCTGATTTAAATTTTAAAAATATTTATATTACGGGTGTCGATAGCTTACAAAAGGCTTATGTCGACAGGTCGTTTCATAAATCGGACGAAGAATTTGGCTTCGATGAGTTTAAAAATGGATACTTCAACCTTATTTCCGACGATAAAATATCGGAAGTGTTGCCCAAAGCCATTTATAATAAAAATAATAAAACTTTTGACTTGCACCTCAATGTAAAAACCGAGGACCAACTCAAAGTGCTTATTGGTGGCAATGTGTCGTCGACCACGGCAAATCAGGCATTTTTTGGTTTGGTGTATCAAGATTTGCGTGAGTATGGACACACTGCACACATCGATGCGCAATTTGGCCGCATGTACAACGGACTTAGTGTGGGCTCACGTACCGATTTGCCTATGGATAATATCTACACAAAACTTACAGGTGTTTATCACCGCTTCAACTATTTCGACGAGCAACGTTTGTTTTTCGACGATGACATTACTGCAAATTTCAGCCAAAACGAGTTGTATGCGAATTTAAGTTTGGGTATGCCACTTACTCTACGCGGTCGTGCCGAGTATGGTTTGGGTGTTGGCTACCTTACCGATTATTATCGAAATGCCGTTGGGCTCGAAAAAAGTGAGCATCTTATCGGACGGCTTTTTGCTCGTTGGGAAACGTATACTTTTAATAGTATTATGTATCCTACTGCAGGACAGCACTTCTTGTTGTCGGCGCAGCTTTTGGGTGGTAACGAAAACTATGTTGCTATTTACAATCAAGATTTAAACAAAACATTTACACCCGAAGTTTGGCTACGAATAAAAGCTGTTTACGATAAGTATTATCGTATTGATAAGAATATTAACATTGGCATTTTTGCCGAAGCTGTGTATAGCAATCGCAGTTTATTAAGCAATTATAGTGCGAATATTATTCAGGCACCTGCTTTTCGGCCTAATGTGCACAGCCAAACAATGTTCAATCCGGCTTTTTCGGCGCAGCAATATTTGGCCTTAGGCATTAAACCTATATATAATATTAATTCGCAGCTGCAATGGCGCAACGAAATGTACTGGTTTATTCCCTACAAAACTATGCTACGCCAAAATATCGATAATACAATTTATTCGGCGGCATTGCAATCGAGTAGTTTTATGGCCGAAACATCCGTTGTGCTCAATCTTCGAATTGCAACAGCAAGTATATTTATGAACTATTATAGTCATTCGAACAATAAATTTAACTTTGGAATAAACATTGGCTACTTATTATTCAATAATAAATTTTTAGACTAAAAAGTTTATCCTCAAAAAAATGCCATTCAATGCCAACATTTAGCGTTTGGTAGTTTCTTATTTTTAAGTGTGGTTTAACAACAATATCTTTGTTAGCACAAATCGAAAACTCATAAAAGTGTTAAATATGACATATTTGTGAATCGTTTTGGTTATTTTATGCATCTAATATAAAGTTGCCTGCTTTTTGCAATTTTTTAGCACAGATTTTGCATAATGCACACAATATTAGAAGGTGGATGCTTTAAATTGCGTATGCTTCGAACGAATTAAATTAAAACAATAATATTAACCCAACAAAAAAATTATTTCTTATGAGAACCCTAAACAACATTTCGTATTTTGCTTATGGCTTTTTGGCCATGATAATAGTTTATGTAATTATTGCATTTCAAGCATTGCGCAAAATTGTGCAAGTAAAACGTTAATCATATCAATCAGTTAAATTAAAATGAAGAACTTAGCAACTTTTTTTCTTTTTACATTCATTTTGAGTGCATGTATTGGCACAACATTTATTAGTGGAAAAGGTAATATTGTAGAAGAGTCAATCGAAGTAGCCGAATTTAATAGCGTTGAGTTGCGCGGTGCAGCCGATGTTGAAATTTCGAAAGGGAATGATTTCGAGATATTATTGTCCGATTACGAAAATATTATTCAATATCACCGAGTTACAGTTGAAAATGGCAAACTCATAATCGAAAAAGAAGATCCATTTGTTCAGCTACTTAACTCAAAAGCAAAAGTTAAAATTGTCATTCCTCAAACATTGTCAAGTATTAGTCTTTCGGGCAGTGGCAATATTGATATTCTGACACAAGTGAATGCCATTAATAGTATAAACATAAGTGGCAGCGGTAGGGTTTATGCAACAAATCAGAATAATGAGTTTGGTAATTTGAGTGCCAAAATATCAGGTAGTGGCAATATCGAACTTAAAGGTACATGCACAAATCTTGATGGGATAATTACTGGGAGCGGGAAATTGTACTTGTCGGAATTACATGCTCAAAATGTTGATTGCACAATATCGGGTAGCGGTAATGCATATGTATATGCAAGTAGTCGGCTAAATGCAATAATTACTGGCTCGGGTAATATCGAATATACTGGTGGTGCTAGTGTTAATACGCAAATAACAGGCAGTGGCCGTGTTATTCAACGATAAATTTTTGTTTTCTTGTTAATAATTTGTGTTCAAAAAAGGGGCTAAGCATTTTTTGCTTAGCCCCTTTTACTAATATTTCAGTTGGATTATTTTCAGTTTAAACATAAACTTCGAGCAATTTGCATGCCGACTCGGGAAGCAATACAATTTCTTTTATGCATGCCGGAATTAGTACTGTTTCGCCTTTAGCAACGGCTGTCAGTGTGTTGTTGTATGCAATGGCAAAGCTGCCTTCGAGACACATATACACAACAAACGAATCAATTTGTCCGTAGTTGCGTGTTGTTGCATTGTCAAATGCAATAATATTGGTGCTGAAGTATTCGCATTCAACAAGTTTACTAATTGCATTGTTTTGTATATCATATTCCGTTTTCGGATTTTTTGATGCTGCAAAGTTTATTACATCCAATGCCTCGTCGGTGTGCAACTCACGTTCGTTGCCATTGGCATCGGTACGTTTGAAATCGTAAATGCGATAGGTAATGTCGCTGCTTTGTTGTATTTCGGCTACAACAACTCCTTTCCCTATGGCATGTACTAGACCTGCTGGAATAAAAAACACATCGCCCCGTTTTACTTTTACATGTTGCAAAAGGTCTTCAACTGTATCGTTGTCGAGTGCGTCGAGATAGGTGTCGCGGTCGCAATCTTCGCTAAAACCAATAATAAGTTCTGCACCTTCTTCGGCATCAACTACATACCACATTTCGGTTTTGCCAAACGATTTGTGTCGCTCAAAAGCCACTTCGTCGCCCGGATGTACTTGTATCGATAGGTTTTCGTTTGCATCAATCAATTTAAATAGCAAAGGAAAAGTGTTTCCGTGCTCTTCGTAAACTTTATCGCCCACAAGCTCTGTCATATAAACCTCAATCAGCTCGGGCAAGGTGTTGCCTTCAAGAAATCCATTTACAACAACCGAAGGGTCGGTTTCGTAGCCCGACAATTCCCAACTTTCGCCAAGTTCGGTGCTTTGTGCTTTTTTATCAAAGAGTTTGTTAAGTTTTTGTCCACCCCAAATTTTGTCTTTTAAAATGGGCTCGAATTTTAAAGGATATAGCATTTTTATTTGGTATTAGTTTGATTTTAAAAAAGAAAATACTGACAACACAATTTGTGCATTGTCAGTATTTAATGTGAAATTGAATTATTGAACTTCTGTTTTTTTGCGCTCATTGAGTTTTAACTCCCAATTCCAAGCACTCAAAAGTGTGTCTTCAACTGTTTCTAAAGCTTTCCAACCCAATTCGTTGTTCGCATGCGAGGGATCGGCCCAAACTTTTTCAACATCTCCTTCGCGTCGACCTACCAATTTATATGGTAATTTCTGACCTGTAACTTTTTCGAACCCTTTGATTATTTCGAGAACCGAAAGTCCTATGCCAGTGCCCAAATTGAATGTTTCGACATTTGATTTGTTTTTTTGTTCGAGCAAACGCTTAACAGCTATTACATGCGCTTTTGCCAAGTCAACAACATTTATATAGTCGCGTATACACGAACCATCAGGGGTGTTGTAGTCGTCGCCAAATACTTGCAATTGTTTGCGTATGCCTATGGCCGTTTGTGTTACAAATGGTAATAAGTTATTTGGCACACCATTGGGTAACTCGCCAATTTCGGCAGTAGGGTGCGCACCAATTGGGTTGAAATAACGCAAAATTATACTTTTGTATTTGTCGTTTGCATGCGTTGTGTCGCGTATTATCTCTTCGCCAATTTGTTTTGTGTTGCCATAAGGCGACATTGCTGGTTTGATGGGGGCTTTTTCGGTTACAGGCAACACATCGGGCTGTCCATAAACTGTGCACGACGACGAGAAAACAAAATTGTACACATTGTGTATTGGCATCAATTGCAATAAGTTGGTGAGCGACACCAAGTTGTTGCGGTAATAGCTCAACGGTTTTTCAACCGATTCGCCTACTGCTTTGTAAGCCGCAAAATGTATTATTGCTTCAATGTTTTTGTGTTTCTCGAACATGCGATCCATGCTTACATAGTCCACACAATCGATATTCTCGAATGCTGGGCGTACACCCGTAATTTTTTCAATACCATTCAATACATCAATGTTCGAATTCGAAAGATTGTCGACGATAACAACCTCATAACCTTCATTAATTAGCTCAACAGCAGTGTGCGAACCAATATAACCTGTACCTCCGGTAACTAGTATTTTTGCCATATCTTAAATTTATTTATACAACTGATTAGGATAAACCCCTTTGCGTACTAACTCATTGATTTTTAGTACCACCTGAGGGCGGTCTTCGGCATATGTTACACCAAACCATTTTGATGGCGTATCCAATACCTTGCAAGTTGCTCTGCCTTCAACAATTAAGTTGTTTACTGCTAATGGAATATAAAATTCCGACTTCAATTTCTGGCCTTCTGTTTGTAAAAATTCTTTGAAAAACTCCAGCGAATAGTCGAAATAATCAGGCGTAAAGCCCCACATATTCATCGAAACAGGTGTGTTGGCTTGCAAAGCATGTTCGGTGCCGTTTTCGTCAACAAAAACGATTGCGCCTCCTTTTTCTTCAATGTGCGTACGCTCAACAACATTTGTCAAGTTGCCATTTTCGTCAACTTCGCAAACACCGCGGCTCACCGAACCACTTTCGGATAATGTATTGCCAACGCGATAGCCTACCATACAGTATTCGTTTTTTTTGCCTTCAACGCTTCTTAAAAAATCAGCCAAAATTGCAAACGACTCTTGTCCATAATAGTCATCGGCATTAATCACAGCAAAGGGCTCCTTAATTACATCTTTCCCCATTAAAACAGCATGATTGGTTCCCCAAGGTTTTTCGCGTTCGGGATTGTAAGTAAAACCTTCGGGTACATTGGCTATGTCCTGAAAAACGGTTTCCACTTCAATAATGTCTTTGAACTTGTCAATCACTTGCTCGCTAAAATCCTTTGCAAAACTTTCGCGAATTACGAATACGATTTTTCCAAAACCTGCTTTAATAGCATCGTAAATCGAGTAATCCATAATTGTTTCGCCACTCGGACCTAGTCCATCAAGCTGTTTCAATCCACCATAACGGCTACCCATGCCGGCTGCAAGTACAAATAATGTTGGTTTCATAAATGAATAATGTTTTTACAATAAAAAAGCACTCAAAAATAAAATTTTTTAAATATGGAATACTTTTTGCTTGGTTGTTGTTTGTTTGGTTTTTGCTCAATGTCAGTACATTAAGCTTGATTTGTAATATTATTGATTTTGTTTAATTGTTCATAATTTACAAGTCGCAAAAATACACAAATTATTTTAAAATAAAGGTCTAAAATTGTACGTTTATGATACATTTATCAACATCTTGCAAATAATTGGGACTAAAAGATAAGTCGCACTTGCACGAAAATGTCAATATCTGCATTCTAACCACATCCAAAACTAATCATATACTCTACGCATATCCAAGTTTTATTGTTTCAACTGTCTTAACTTTCACGCTTTCTTGTCGAGTATAGTGTTTTCTTACAAGTACTAAGCTTTACATTCGCAAACTAAGTTAAAAATTCACTTGTAAAAGAAAATTTGTTTCCGTATCTTTGTCGTGAATTTTTAAATTGAGTGAATGAACTTTTCAAAAATGTTGCAAAACAATACATTAAAAAACTATCTATTAATTGCTTTCGCTTTTCTAGTGTTGTTAATAATATACTTTATTGTCAATAATAAAGCCGAACAAAAATCTCAAAACACCAATAGTATCTCTTATGCCGAGTGCGACCATACCAAATATGCAACTGCGCCAATAAGTGTGGCTAAAGTGCTTAACGATAACAACGATGCGCACTTAATTCATGCACAAGCCAATGGGTTGAAAACATTTTTTGCTACAAACGATGATTTCGAAATGCAAAAAGATAGTTTGCTTAAAAATAATTTATTGCTCAAGCTCGAAGACAATGATACCTACAAAATAAAGCCGCTTCGTCATTCGCATCCCTATTTAGTGCCTGTTGCTGTGGAGATGGTTAACGAAATTGCCCGTCGGTTTCACAAAAAATTAGAGGATAAAGAAATGACGAAATATAAATTCTATCTAACATCGTTGTTGCGTACCGAAGAAACACAACGTAGGCTAAGTAGGTCGAATGTTAATGCAACCAACCATACTGCGCATTACTATGGTACTACAATTGATATTTCGTACAAAGATTTTTATGATACACAAACAGGCGAAACGGTGCAAAATGCAAAATTGGTGAGTCTGCTCACCGATGTTTTAGTGCAAATGCGCAAAGAATGTAAAATACTAGCCGTCCGCGAACGCAAACAGGCATGTTTCCACATCACTGTGGTCGCTTGCAATCCCAATATTATCAACGAATAGAGTATTAGTTTTTTTTAAATATATTATCATAATTACATGCTTACAGCCGATGGTTTAACGGTGGAGTTTAATGGTCAAACTCTTTTTCAGGACATTTCGTTTGTTATAAACGAAAAAGATCGCATTGCACTAATGGGCAAAAATGGTGCAGGAAAATCTACATTGTTAAAAATTCTTGCAGGTGTGCGGCAACCCAACAAAGGTTCGGTGTCGGCGCCTAAAGATACTGTGGTGGCTTACCTTCCGCAGCACTTGCTCACAACCGACGAGCGAACAGTGTTCGACGAAACTGCAATGGCTTTTCATGCTATACACGAAATGGAACGCCAAATTGAAGCCATGAACAACGAATTGGCTACACGCACCGATTACGAATCGGATAGCTATATGGAACTTATAGAGCGTGTTTCGGCGCTTAGCGAACAATTTTATAGCATCGAGGAGATAAATTACGATGCTGATATCGAAAAAACATTGCTCGGGCTTGGCTTTAAACGCGAAGATTTTTCGCGCTCAACCTCCGAATTTAGTGGCGGATGGCGCATGCGTATCGAGTTGGCTAAACTGCTTTTACAACGCCCCGACGTAATTTTGTTGGACGAGCCTACCAATCACCTCGACATCGAATCGATACAGTGGCTCGAAGATTTTTTGATAAATGCGGGTAAAGCTGTAGTTGTAATTTCGCACGATAGGGCTTTTGTTGATAATATTACAACACGCACCATCGAAGTAACTATGGGACGAATTTACGATTACAAGGCAAAATATTCGCATTATCTCGAATTGCGTAAGGAGCGTCGTGCACAACAACAAAAACAGTTCGAAGAGCAGCAGAAAATGATTGCCGAAAACATGGAGTTTATCGAACGTTTTAAAGGTACGTATTCGAAAACACTACAGGTGCAGTCGCGCGTAAAAATGCTCGAAAAGCTTACCATTATTGAGGTCGACGAAGAAGATACTTCGCGCCTTCGACTCAAATTCCCGCCCTCGCCACGATCAGGAAACTACCCTGTAACTTGCGATGGTGTGGGCAAAGCATACGATGGAAAACGCGTTTTCGAAAATGCATCGTTTATGATTGAACGCGCGCAAAAGCTTGCCTTTGTTGGTAAAAATGGCGAAGGTAAATCGACCATGATAAAATGTATTATGAACGAAATTGAGCACGAAGGAACGCTCACACTTGGACATAATGTGAAAATTGGATATTTTGCTCAAAATCAGGCTTCGTTGCTCGACGAAAACTTGACCGTTTTTCAAACCATCGACGATATTGCTGTGGGCGAAATTCGGAATAAAATTAAAGATTTGTTGGGTGCATTTATGTTTGGTGGCGACGAGTCGCTCAAAAAAGTAAAAGTGCTTTCGGGTGGTGAGCGAACACGTTTGGCGCTACTCAAACTTTTGCTCGAACCAGTAAATTTACTCATTCTCGATGAGCCAACCAATCACTTGGATATGAAAACTAAGGACATTTTGAAGCAGGCTTTGCTCGATTATGATGGTACTTTAATTCTCGTTTCGCACGACCGCGATTTTCTTGATGGCTTGGTGACAAAGGTTTACGAGTTTGGTGGTGGCCGTGTAATCGAACATCTCGAAGATATTTATGGTTTCCTTCAAAAGAAAAAACTTGACAATCTAAAAGAAATTGAACGAAAATAGTGGTTTTTGATATTTTTCAACAATATAGTTTTATAAAAAAAAAGCGGATAATTTTCTATCCGCTTTCTTATTTTACTTTAAATCAAACTTAAATATATTTCCCGACCATGGTAAAAGTATTGTTTCGAACACTGCTCCTTGGCTAAAAGTAAATTCTTTTAATCTTCCGCTCGATTCCAATAATTCAGTATAAGTATAAGCTACATTTGTTGTAATGTTTAAATGCTCAATCGCTTCCACCGGTATGTTCACTTTTGTGTCGAGCGTTTTGTCATCGAAATTTAATACAATCAGCAACAGTTCGTTGTCGAATTTTCTAAAATAAGCAAACTGTTCGTGTGTGTTAAAGTATTTATTGTCGAAATTTGCATACGTGAGGTCGTACATTTCGCCTTCGGATATTGCTTTTTCTGTCAATGCCAAATTGAGCAAGCGTTTGTAAAATGATTGTAGTTCAACTTCTTCCTTTTTAAGTAATTTCGAGCCGAACTTTCCGTTGTTGTACCAGCGTTGTATGCTGTCAACTTTGCAATAATCGAAAATGCTTGTGCGTCCATCTAAGCCACTAAACCCTTCGCTTTGCATGCCTTTTTCGCCAAGTTCCTGGCCAAAATACACCATCACAGGTGCTTTCGTGAGCGTGGCGCTTACTATCATGGCTGGTTTTGCATACATGCCATCGCCTGCAAAAAAGCCCGATGCTATGCGTTGTTCGTCGTGATTTTCGAGAAAGTTGAGCATGTGATTTTGTATGTCGCTCACCTGTTGCCAGCAATGTGTTATGTCGCTTGCAGCGTGGTTATGACTCACCACTGCACGCAATTTATCGTACAAGCCAACTTTGTCGTACAAATAATCGAACTTGCCTTGAAAAATATATGCGCGGTATAGCGCTGGATTGTATACTTCGGCTATAAATATTATTTCACCGTATTTCTCTTTTACTTTTGTAATTGCCCAGTCCCAAAATTCAACAGGCACCATTTCGGCCATGTCGCATCTAAAACCATCTACTTTTTTGGCCGCCCAAAACATTAATATGTCCAACATTTTGTGCCAAGTGTCGGGCTCTGGCGCAAAGTGCTTGCTGTTATTGCTATAGTCAATGCCATAGTTTAATTTTACCGTTTCGTACCAATCGTCGCGACTCGGATTTGCCGTAAAGCGGTCATTGCCTGTGGCTTTTGCTGGATATTCGTTGTAGTCGGCAATGTCGAAACTTGGTGCAAATGGCGCGTCGAAGTAGTAAAAATTATTGTTTGGATGAAAATGATAATCTTTTTTGTCGTGTTCGCCAAGGTCTGCTTTGTCGGTTTGATCCGATTTATATTGCCGCGCCACATGATTTGGTACAAAGTCAATAATTACTTTCATTCCCGCTTTGTGTGTTCGCGCCACTAAGTTCTCAAATTCAAGCATTCGTTGCTCTACGTCAACTGCCAAATCGGGGTCGATATCGTAGTAATCTTTTATTGCATATGCCGAACCTGCTTTGCCTTTTACAATGGCCGGATGGTCCTTTGCAATTCCATATTTACTGTAGTCGGTTTGCGTTGCATGTTCAATAATTCCTGTGTACCACACATGCGATATGCCTAATTGTTTAATCTCTTTGAGTGTTTTTGCGTCAAAATCGTTCATTTTGCCGCATCCATTCTCTTCTATCGAGCCATTCCATTGCTGTTGCTCTGTTTTGTTACCAAAAAGTCGTGGTAAAACCTGATATATTGATATTTTTGACATGTTTAATTTGTTATTTGTGCCGCAAAAATACAATATAAAACTTAGGGTTGAAACACATTCTCTGTTTAAAAATGTTTTTTTAGTGAAAATTATTGGCTCCAAAAAAACAACCAGCATTATTGTTGTTAATGTTGGTTGCTTTTTCACGG
>CAZEVV010000028.1:0-17782 GCA_964515675.1 uncultured Paludibacter sp.
GGTGCCGCCGACACTTTTCGTGCTGCGGCCGTGGACCAATTGGTAGTTTGGGGCGAGCGAGCTGGAGTGCCTGTTATTAAACAAAAAATGGGTGCCGACCCAGCGTCGGTTGCTTTCGACACGCTTTCGTCGGCCAAAGCCAATAATGCTGATGTTGTAATTATCGACACAGCAGGACGCTTACACAACAAAATTAACTTAATGAATGAATTGAGCAAAATTAAAAGTGTAATGCAAAAAGTAGTACCCAACTCGCCACACGAAGTTTTGCTGGTGCTCGATGGCTCGACAGGACAAAATGCTTTTGAACAAGCCAAGCAGTTTACCAAAGCCACCGATGTTAATGCACTTGCTATAACCAAACTCGATGGAACAGCAAAAGGCGGTGTTGTTATTGGCATTTCGGACCAATTTAAAATACCCGTAAAATACATC
Source organism: uncultured Paludibacter sp. (assembly GCA_964515675.1). Taxonomy (GTDB): domain Bacteria; phylum Bacteroidota; class Bacteroidia; order Bacteroidales; family Paludibacteraceae; genus Paludibacter. The sequence goes on from CAZEVV010000028.1 coordinate 436, forward strand.
GGATTGGGCGAAGGCATCGATCATTTGCAAATTTTTGATAGAAATGAATTTGTAGATTCGCTTTTTCAGAAATAAACAAAAACAAAAACACATCATTTAAAAAAGTATTTACAAAAACAATAGGTATTTATGATATTAATCAGCACTTAAAGGAGTGCTTAATATGGCGTTTTCAGTAGAATTACAGCATAAAGAAAAAAATGTAAATTCGCAATAAAACAGCCAAATTAATACGCATAAATTACACATATCAATTTATAAATCACCACCTTACTCCAACAGGCACAACCCTCTTCTGATTTAAGGATTGGGGGCAGGAATTGAAGGTTGGGTAATAAAATAAAAAAAATTTTTGTAAGTACCTACACAATAAAATATTACAGTTTTGGCAAAGAAAAAAACACAAAAAGGAACAGTGGATGTAGTAACTTTAGGTTGCTCGAAAAACTTAGTCGACTCGGAACAGCTAATGCGTCAGTTTGATGCATTGGGCTACGCTGTGCGCCACGATGCCGAAAAGCCCGATGGCGATATCGTCATCATCAATACATGCGGATTTATAGGCGATGCGAAAGAAGAAAGCATCAATACAATATTGCAATTTGCCGACAGAAAGAAAAAGAAAAAGCTCGACAAGCTTTTTGTAATGGGCTGCCTATCGGAGCGTTACCTCAACGAATTGCAAAGCGAAATACCCGAGGTGGACAAATATTATGGCAAATTTAATTACAACAACATACTCACCGACTTAGGTCAAGAGTACCGTGCCGATTTGAAATTGGAACGCTCGCTTACCACGCCAGGACACTATGCATACATAAAAATATCGGAAGGCTGCAACCGTGCCTGTTCGTATTGCGCCATACCCGTAATTACTGGCAAACATCGCTCGCGCACAATGGAAGACATTGAGAAGGAAGTGCAAATGTTGGTGGAAAAAGGTGTAAAAGAATTTCATATTATTGCACAAGACTTGTCGTCGTATGGGCTCGATAGATACAAAGAACAGAAATTGGCCGAACTCATAACACGCATTTCCGACATAAAAGGCGTTGAATGGATACGCTTGCACTACGCTTACCCAACGCAATTTCCGTACGATATTTTACCCGTAATGCACGAACGCGACAATGTGTGCAAATATCTCGACATAGCTTTGCAACATGTGAGCGACCCTATGCTAAAAAAAATGCGACGCGGCATTACAAAACAACAAACTTACGAATTGATAGAACGAATACGCAAAGAAGTGCCTGGCATACATTTGCGCACAACAATGTTGCTCGGACATCCCGATGAAACAGAAAAAGATGTTGAGGAATTAAAAGATTTTATTAAATTTGCAAAGTTTGAACGACTTGGCGCATTTGCGTTTTCGAACGAAGAAAGCACGTATGCTTACGAAAATTACGAAGATAATATCGAAGAAGAGATAAAACAACAACGTGTCGACGAAATAATGCGCTTACAGCAAGGCATTTCGGCCGAAATTAACGAGGCAAAAATTGGCACAACGCTCAAAGTAATTATCGACAGAATAGAAGGCGAAAATTATATTGGTCGTACCGAATTTGACTCGCCCGAAGTTGACCCAGAGGTATTAATACCTGTAGGGGATAAGGAATTGACAATTGGAGAGTTTTATATGGCCAAAATTGTTGGAGCGACCGACTTCGACCTTTATGCCGGATAAAGCATTGACACAAAACGCACTATAAATTAGTACAGAAAGCAAAAATAAAATTGAGCATTATGAATCACAAAGAATTAATTACTAAATTGGCAAGCACAACCAATTCGACGAAAGAAGAAGTGGAATTATTGCTTGCAGCTACCATCGACGCTTTTCGCAAAGAGCTCGCCGAAGGAAAAAGTATTGGTATACAATCGTTTGGGATACTCGAAGTGCGCAAAAAAGAAGAACGCCTTTCTGTACATCCTGCCACGCAATTGCGTACTTTGATACCGCCAAAATTGGTTGTCAACTTTAAACAAAGTGCTATACTCAAAGACAAACTAAAATCGATGCGCCATGAGTAAAGACAAAATTTCGACACAAGAAGTAGTTGAAGCCATTGCGGCACAACTCAACATAAGCAAACGTGCTGCCGACGAATTTGTAAAAACAATGTTTACGGTCATCGAAGAGGCTTTAATGGCTGGCGAAACTGTAAAAATTAAAGGCTTTGGCACTTTCAAAACACAATGGAATGCTGCACGCAAAAGCGTAAACGTGCAAACAGGCGAAGAATTTGTGATAGATGGCTATTACAAAGTAAGTTTCGGCCCCGAGCAAGGACTTAAAGACCTTGTGAACGAACCTTTTGCACATCTCGAAGCAATTGAACTCGATAAAAACGAGACTGAAGAAACTGACACACAGGCCGAAGCACAAAACGACATTGCAACAACCGATGAATTTGATGGTTTACGCATTTTTAGCGAACAAGCCCTCGAAATTAAAGATTTATTAGCCGAAATAAATGCGCTTACTGGTCCCAATGTTATACTAGAAGGTGATGCTATCGAACGTATTTCGGAGGAAAAGAATGAAGAGGCAGATGAAGTTGACGAACACGATGTTGCTGAAGAGGATGATGAAATTTGGGAAGAGGAAACCACAAATACAGCAGAAGAAACAGACAGCGACAAGACTACAACCGTTGCAATAGCTGACATAGATATTGAGGTTGAAAGTGCAATGAACGCCAGCAATGCTGAAGCAAATTTGGTTACCGAAGCAACTAACGAAGTGGTAGTAATTGAAAACACCGAACAAGAAGCTGATATTGTTGCCGAAAAAAATGAAAACATTGACGAAACTGATGCAAATGCTACAATAGAAGAGATAACTAAAATTGAAGCAGCACCCGAAGTTGACGAAAACGAACGGATAACCAACACCTTGCAAGAGGCTGCAAACGAACTCGAAGCAACTGCCGAAATTGTCGACACGAAAACTGAAGACATACACGTGAGCTCATCAAGCTTGCCTGAAAGTTTTGTGTCCAACAGTATTAATGCTAAAAACGAATCATCACCCGAAAGTGCAGATAAAATTAACGTAGCAAGCACTCCACAAGCAATGAAACACGATGATAATGAATCGTTTTCGGCTAGCGAAATGCTTAAAAACACAAAGGTTCGTAAACGCATTGGTGTAGTAGCTTGGATTTTTATTATACTTTTTGTACTTATTGGCGCTGTAATTGGCACATATCTTTTTTCGAGTGCGGCACGTTGCTGGATGCGTTACGAAATGTTGAACGATGCTCAACGAACACAATTCAACAACATGAGGCAATCAGCTACCGAGTGGTTTGAAAACACAAGTCGCATGTTCGACAAAAAAGAAAAGGCTGAAATGCCAATTGTTGAAAAACCAAAGGTTGAGGTTGAGGTTGAGAATGACACAATAATTGAACCCGATACCACCACAAAAGTTGAAAACAGAAGCAACAAAACTGAGGTCGATTTAGAAACATTGTTTCAACAACCACGCGTATACACTACTTTTATTGCCGAAGAAAATGTACGCGAAGGCAGCAGACTCACACGCATTGCCGAACGCCACTTGGGACATCGCGATTTTTGGGTTTATATATACGAAGCCAATCGTGAGACGATTAAAAATCCCGATCAATTGCCAATAGGCAAACTCATACGTATACCAAAAGTTGACAGTAGGCTTATCGACCCCAACGATCCGCGCTGTATAAAATATGCACGACAGTTGCACGACAAATATGTACAACGATAGTAAGAACGGAGAACTTTGCTTGAAAAGTTCTCCGTTTTTTTTTGTATCAAAATGAAAAAAAGGAACATAAAAATATCACTATCAGCCCAATTGCTTTTATTATTCTAAATTCAGGTTAATAGTTATTAATTCAATTATTTAACAATTCAATAAACACTATATTTGTTATAAAAATAAAAACAAATTAATCATTGATAGAAAAATGAATCAAACAGTTGATATTAGGGAACTTAACGAGCTAATTGAAAAGCAAAGCTCGTTTGTAGATGCATTAGTTATGGGCATGAACACTACCATCGTGGGACAAAAGCACTTGGTAGAATCGCTATTGATTGGTCTCTTGTCTGACGGACATATACTGCTTGAAGGTGTGCCTGGACTGGCTAAAACATTGGCTATCAAAACACTATCCGACTTAGTGAAATGTGATTTTAGCCGTATTCAGTTTACGCCCGACCTTTTGCCTGCCGATGTTATTGGTACGCTTATATACAGTCAGAAAAAAGAAGAATTTAGTATCAAAAAAGGTCCAATTTTTTCGAATTTGATTTTGGCCGACGAGATAAACCGTGCCCCAGCAAAAGTGCAAAGTGCATTGCTCGAAGCCATGCAAGAACGTCAGGTTACAATTGGCGAAACAACTTATGCATTACCAGAGCCATTTTTGGTATTGGCAACACAAAACCCCATCGAACAAGAAGGTACCTACCCATTGCCCGAAGCACAGGTTGACCGTTTTATGTTGAAAGTGGTAATTAATTACCCTAAAAAAGAAGAGGAAAAACTCATTATTCGTCAGAATTTACTAAAAGAAAAACCCAAAGCGCAAGCCATATTATCGCCGCAAGACATAATGAATGCACGCGACATTGTGCGCAAAGTATATATCGACGAAAAAATTGAAAAATACATAGTCGACATTGTATTTGCAACACGTTTCCCACAAGATTATGGTTTGGAATCGTTGAAAGATATGATTTCGTTTGGTGCTTCGCCACGTGCATCCATCAATTTGGCTTTGGCAGCACGCGCCTATGCATTTATCAAACGTCGCGGATACGTTATTCCAGAAGATATTCGCGCTGTATGTTATGACGTTTTGCGCCACCGTATTGGTTTGAGCTACGAAGCCGAAGCCAACAACATGACTTCAGACGAAATAATTACCGAAATTTTGAACACCGTAGAAGTGCCCTGATGCATTTTTATTTTGTTGATAATAATAACACAAAAATCGGTATCAAGCAACAAAACAAATGGAAACGAGCGAAATATTAAAGAAAGTACGAAAGATTGAAATAAAAACGCGAAGCCTATCGCGCAATATTTTTGCTGGCGAATACCACTCGGCCTTCAAAGGCCGTGGTATGACCTTTGCCGAAGTGCGCGAATATCAGATTGGCGACGATGTTCGATCGATTGATTGGAATGTGACGGCCCGATTCGGTCATCCCTTTGTAAAGGTTTTTGAAGAAGAGCGCGAATTAACAGTAATTCTGCTGATTGATGTATCGGCGAGTGGCGTTTTTGGAACAGTATCGCAATACAAAAAAGATATATTTACCGAAATTGCAGCAACAATAGCCTTTTCGACCATACAAAACAACGACAAGGTAGGTGTAATATTCTTTTCGGACAAAATTGAGAAATTTATTCCCCCAAAAAAAGGAAAGAAGCACGTATTGCACATTATTCGAGAAATGATTGATTTTAAAGCTCAGAGCACAGGCACAAACATTGCTGAGGCTTTAAAATATTTCACCAATGCAATTAAGAAAAGCTCGACAGCATTTATAATTTCCGACTTTTTCGACAAAGATTTTGACAAGGAATTGCTTATTGCGAACAGAAAACACGATGTCGTAGCTTTGCAGGTGTACGATATACGCGAAACCGAGATTCCCGATGTGGGGCTTGTGAAGCTGAAAGATGCCGAAACAGGGAAACGCATTTGGGTTGACACTTCGGATGCCCGACTTCGTAAAAGTTACAAGCACAATTGGGGCGAAAATCAGTTGTGGCTACAAAAAGCATTCACGCGTTCGGGTATCGACTTTGTGTCGATGAGCACATCCGAAGATTATGTAAAAACATTGATGAAACTATTCAAAATGAGGGCATAACACATTTGGACGTACATTTACAATCCAAACAAAAGGCTACATAATAAACACAAAAAACAATTTGTTGAAGCACGCACATGAAGAGGATAATATTTTTTTGTATCATTAGCATAGTCACTCTGCAAGCCATAATGGCCCAACAGGTTTCGGTAAAATCGGCTATCGACTCGAGTACGATGTGGATAGGCAACCAAACTTGGTTGCGTTTCGAGGTGGCACAACCCAAAGGCGCAAAAGTACAAATGCCACTATTTTCGGACACAATAAATGGTGGGCTCGACATAGTGGAGCAAGCAAAAATCGACACAACCCTTTCGCCCGATGGCGTAACAATAGTTAGTCAGAAGTACCTTGTTACGGCCTTCGAAGATTCGCTACTTTATATTCCACCATTTCCATTTGTAGTAAACAACGACACCATTTGGTCGCAAGCACTTTCGTTGAAAGTTGTGCAGCCATTTGTTATCGATACTGCAAACATACAATTGGCTGATATAAAAGGCGTTTACAATCCGAAAATATATTGGAAAGGCTTTTTGAAAATTGCAGGTATAATTTTATTGATATTGGCATTATTGGCTTTAGCTTTTGTAATAGTGCGCAAATACATAATGAAACGACCCGTATTTGGACCACCTGCACCCAAAGTTGTGCTTCCGGCCTACGTTACAGCCCTTTCGAAATTGGAACACATAAAACAAGAGAAAATATGGCAACAAGGGCGTATCAAAGAGTTTCATACTGAGCTCACCGATATTATACGCGAATACATTGAAGGAAATTTTGAACTAAATGCACCCGAAATGACCAGTGAGGAAATACTTGAGCATTTTCATTATTTGCGATTTGAAGACAAAACTGCTTATGCCTCGCTACAACAATTGCTACAGCTTGCCGACTTGGTGAAATTTGCGAAATGGACTGCTATGTCCGACGAAAATGAATTGAGCTTACTCAATGCCTATCTTTTTGTAAATCAGACAAAAATTGAACCTGTAATTGAAGAAACAGAAGAGGGCATTGAAGACAATGACAACCAGGAAGAAAAAGGAAGATGATTTTTTTAATGACAAAAAATGATGTAAATGAGCTTTAAGAACCCTGAATATTTATTTTTTCTACTTTTGTTAATACCCGTAATTTACTGGTATTTAAGAGAGTTATACAAATCGGATGCGAGTCTACAAATTTCGTCGCATCGCAATTTAGGCTCGCTGCCAAAAAGTATAAAAATTAAACTTTTACACGTCCCATTTGCGCTACGCACCTTGGGCATAATACTTGTTGTGCTTGTGTTGGCACGACCACAGTCGTCGAACTCGTGGCGCACCGAAAAAACGGAAGGTATCGATATTATGTTTGCCTTCGATGTATCGGGGTCGATGTTGGCCGAAGATTTTAAGCCCAACCGTTTAGAAGCGACCAAATCGATAGCGACAGAATTTATTTTATCGCGCCCAAACGACAATATGGGCTTGGTGCTTTTTGCCGGCGAAAGCTTTACACAATGTCCGCTAACAACCGACCATGCAGTGCTCACACGCCTTTTCAGCGCAGTGAAGTATGGCGTTATTGAAGATGGAACAGCCATAGGCTTAGGCTTAGCCAATGCAATTAATCGAATAAAGGAAAGCGAAACAAAATCGAAAGTTATCATACTAATGACCGATGGTTCGAACAATCGCGGCGACATTGCACCAATAACAGCAGCCGAAATTGCAAAATCGTTTGGCATACGTGTTTATGCCATTGGCGTGGGCTCGTACGGACAAGTACGCGTACCGGTGCAAACACCCATTGGCATGCAATACCAAATGATGGATTCGGACTTTGACGAGGAATTACTGAAAAACATTGCCGACATGACAGGTGGGCAATACTTTAGAGCAACCGATAACAATAAGCTTCGTGCCATTTATCAAGAAATCGACCAACTTGAAAAAACAAGAATCGATGTAAAAGAATTTAGTAAAAAAAGTGAGGAATATAGTATATTTGCACTCCTTGCATTTATTATTATTTTGCTCGAAATGCTTATTCGATATGCAGTGTTACGGAAAATTCCGTAAACAGACAACAATTATTATTTTGAAAATGAAATTTTGAACGACATATGTTTAGATTTGCACATCCCGAATTTTTGTATCTTCTATTGATAATACCCATATTGATAGGAATATTTGTATTTGTAATAATTCAAAAGCAACGCAATATTAAAAAATTCGGTAATCCGGAACTGCTGGCCGAACTTATGCCCAATGTTTCGCGTATTCGTCCGCATTTAAAATTTTACATGCAACTCATTGCATTTGTACTAATAATTATTGCTTTAGCTCAGCCACAATTTGGCACACGCGAAGTAAAAGAAACACGACAAGGCGTAGAGTTGATGATAGCATTGGACATTTCGAATTCGATGTTGGCGCAAGATATACAGCCCAATCGATTAGAGAAAGCAAAAATGATTTTGTCGCGCATAATCGATAATATGACAAACGACAAAGTGGGATTGGTGGTATTTGCAGGCGATGCATTCACACAATTGCCCATAACAGTTGATTATGTTTCGGCAAAAATGTTTCTTTCGACAATAACACCAAAACTTATTACCCGACAAGGCACGGCCATAGGTAGCGCCATCGAAATGAGTATTAAATCGTTTGGAGAACAAAGCGACAAAAGTAGAGCCATTGTACTTATTACCGACGGCGAAAATCACGAAGACGATGCTATTGGTGCTGCAAAATTAGCTCTCGACAAAGGCATTGTTGTACATGTAGTGGGAATTGGCAAACCCGAAGGAGCGCCCATACCAGTGGATGGCACCATGAGTTTTTGGAAAGATAAAGATGGAAACGTAGTAGTATCGAAACTTAACGAGGAAATGGGCAAAAGCATTGCTGCTGCTGGTGGAGGTGTGTATGTGCGTGCCGACAACAACAACTCGGCATTTAGAATACTCACGCGCGAACTCGACAAAATGGCAAAATCGGAAATTCAAACAACAACTTATGCCGATTATAATGAACAATTTCAATCATTTGCTCTTTTAGCATTAATATTGTTGTTGATTGATGCGGTGGTTTTTGAACGTAAAAACAAAAGGTTGAGTAAATTACGAATATTTGACATAAAAGATAAGTTTTTGAAAAACAAAAATGCAAAGAAAATATGATGATGAAGCGTTTTTTAAACATAACAATATTAATTTTTGTGAGCACAACAATTTTTGCTCAGCAAGAAAACAATCAGGTACGTGGTGGCAACAAGCGCTATGCAAAGGAAAAATACGTCGATGCTGAAGTAAGTTATCGGAAAGCGCTCGAACTAAACAACAAATCGTTTGAGGCCAATTACAACTTAGGCAATGCGCTTTTTAAGCAACAAAAATATGCCGATGCGCTTGACTTTTATCAGAAAGCGGCTGCTTTGCAAACACAAGACAAATTGAAAATGGCCGCTACATTGCACAATTTAGGCAATGCATTGCTTTCGACAAAAAAAATTGAAGAAAGTATCGATGCTTACAAACGTGCACTCAAAGCAAATCCGAACGACAACGAAACACGCTATAATTTAGCTGTAGCACAACATTTGCTCAAACGTCAGCAACAAAATCAAGACAAAGAAAATGAGCAACAAAAAGAACAGCAGCAGCAACAACAAGAGCAGCAACAACAAGATGCTCCAAAACCCGACCCAAAGAAAATTTCGAAAGAAAATGCTGAGCAAATTCTTGAAGCATTGAAACAAGATGAAAAAAATACTTTGGAAAAAGTGCAGCAACAGCCCGTAAGAGGACGAAGAAGTGCTGAAAGGGATTGGTAGAAATATTTTTAAAAAAAGATTTTAAGATTGGAAGAATGGAAGATTGGAAGATTGGAAGATTGGAAGATTGGAATATTTGAAAATTTGAAGATTTGTCCCGATTGCTATCGGGATTGACGGATTTGTTCCGACGGATTTCGGGTTTGAAGATTATAAATGAAAGTGATTATAAAAACTATTGCGATATAAATTGTTGAAATTGAAGAAGGAAAAAGTTTTATGAGAAAAGCATTGTCACTATTAATATTGTCGCTTATTGCTTTGCTGCCCATAGCAGCACAAGGCAATGTAAGCCTCAGAGCCACCGCTCCCTCCACTGTCATTCTCGACAGGCCATTTCAGGTTGTATACACTTTGAATGCAAACGGGAAGGACTTGCGTGCTCCCGAATTCAACAATTTCGACGTATTAGCAGGACCTTTCGAATCGAGAAGTCAGAGTTACCAAATTGTAAATGGCAAAGCTAGTTCGTCGGTATCCGTTTCGTACACATTCACGCTTCAAGCTCAGAAAACGGGCACATTCACCATCCCTTCGGCAAGCATTACGGTAGAGGGCGACAAAATAACATCGAACGGACTTTCGATAAGAGTGTTGCCGCCCGACGACCCAAGCGCACAAAACAATGCTGGTGGTGGCGGCAATGCTGGCAGCAATCGTTCGTCGAACCCAAACAATCCTGCTGAAGCCAACATTACTAGCGAGAACTTATTTATTCGCACCCATCTATCGCGCACACGTGTATTCGAACAAGAAGCGGTATTGCTCACTTACAAACTTTATACTTTGGTTGATGTAGTGCAATGTGTAAATCGTAACATGCCCGACTTCAATGGTTTTATGAAACAAGATTTAGAGCAATCGACCAATAAACAATTTGCATACGAAAACTACAACGGACGAAATTATGGTACAGTTGTGCTATTTCAAACACTATTGTTCCCGCAACGGAGCGGCGAAATAACCATCGACCGCGCAACCTTTGAGGCAGGCATACGAGTGCAAAACAGAAGCAGCAGCAGGAGAAGCATTTTCGATGATTTTTTTGACAGCTACACCAATGTTTCGAAAACCCTTACAGCACCCGCAGTAAAAATTAATGTAGATGCTTTACCAGCAGGTAAGCCAAGCGATTTTTCGGGAACTGTAGGACAGTTTTCGATGACAGGGGCATTGTCGACAAACAAAACAAAAGCCAACGACGCCATAACATTAAGCATAACCATAAATGGTAATGGCAATATGCGTTTGATAAGCAATCCAAAAGTTGAGTTCCCCGATGGGTTTGAAACTTACGACCCTAAGGTGAGCAATAATTTCAAAAGCACAGCCAGCGGCATGTCGGGCACAAAAGTTATCGAATATATGGTAATACCACGCCATGCAGGCAGTTTCGAAATTCCGCCTGTAACATTTAGTTATTTCGACATACAAACAAAAACTTACAAAACACTACGCACACAAGCATTTAAAATAGATGTAGAAAAAGGCGATGGTACAAATACGGTTGTAACAAGTTTCACGAATAAAGAAGATGTAAAAGAGCTTGGTAAAGATATTCGATTTATCGACACAAGTAATTTTAAAATAACAAAAGCACAAACTAGCATAGTTGGACGCGCTAGTGCATGGTTGTTTTACATCATTCCGCTGCTTATTGCTGTAGCACTTTTTGTAGTTTTCCGCAAACGTGTAATCGACAACTCGGACATTGGCATGGTGCGCAATCGCAAAGCCAACCGTATGGCAACAAAACGCCTAAAAATGGCCAACAAGTTATTGCTTGCAGGCAAAAAAGATGCTTATTACGAAGAATTGCTTAAAGCAACATGGGCTTATGTGGCCGACAAGCTTAACATTTCGGTAGCCGAGCTCACGAAAGAAAAAGTACAAACTGAACTGCTCAATAAAAACATTGAACAGAAACTTATCGACGACACAATGGACATACTCAACACCTGCGAATTTGCGCGATATGCACCTACAGGTGGTCAGCAAGAAATGGGCAATTTGTACGAAAAAACCATTCGTACAATTAGCGATATTGAAAACAATTTCAAGTAATAAAAAATATCTTGTAAATAAAATCGATAAAAAAACATTATGAAACTCATAAAATTCATCATACTTTTTTTGAGCATAAGCACATGGTTGCATGCACAAACCGATACAGCACTAAAACAAGCTAACGACCAATATGCAGCAGGCAATTTTGATATTGCCGCACAGCAATACGAAGATATTATTGCCAACCAAGGAATTGCCCCTGAGCTATATTACAATTTGGGCAATGCATATTACCGACTCGACGAAACAGCTAAGGCAATACTTAACTACGAGCGGGCTTTACGTTTGCGCCCAAACTACAAAGATGCCATGGTAAACTTGGAATTTGCACAGCAAAAAGTAACCGATAATATTGTGCTTACACCTTCGTTTTTTATCAAAAGATGGATTGAAGTTGTCATAAAATGGTTGCCACTCGAAACTTGGTTTTACATAAGTGTAACTGCATTTATTATCGCATTGATGGCAATTTTGTTATTCTTTTTTGGGTCGCAAGTAAATGTTCGGCGTATTTCGTTTTATGGAGCAGTAGTTTTGTTTGGCTTTAGTTTACTAACACTCGTTTTTGCTATAAGCCAGCACAACCAAATCGACAAACACAATCATGCCATAATAATGTCGGGCGTAGTAACGCTAAAATCGTCGCCCGACCGAAGTGGCACCGACCTCTTTCAGCTTCACGAAGGCACCAAAGTAATGATAAAAACCGAATTGGGCAATTGGGCTGAAGTTGAAATTGGTAATGGAAGCATAGGTTGGGTTGAAAAAAAGCATATTGAACAAATTTAGGTATTTACTTTTTTGATATTTACTATTTACAATTTGAAAAGAGAAAGACAAGCAGCACATTACAAGAATTAAAATTGTACATTATATTATTCTCGTAATTAGAACCAATGGCTCAAACAATAAAGTTCAATATAGACAAAGCCTCATTGTGCTGTTTTTTTGAAGAAACGCAACAAATAGAGTGGGTAAAAAGAGTGATTTCACACAAAAGCATGGTATAGCCAACAAGAAAAAAACAACAAAATGATAGAACAACTTATAGCGCTCGACAAATATATTTTACTGGCAATAAACAGTTTCAACCATCCTATTGCCGACACTTTTATGTATACTTATAGCGAAAAACTGGTGTGGATTCCACTTTACCTGTCATTGATATATGTAATGGTTCGTAACTATGGTAAACAATCGATATGGATAATTTTGGGAATAATATTTACTGTTGTAATTGCCGACCAAATAGCGTCGGGCTTGCTCAAAAACATGGTTCAGCGCCTTCGTCCTTCGCACAATCCCGATTTCGAGGGCATTGTGCACTTGGTAAATAACTATCGTAGTGGACGCTATGGTTTTGTATCGTCGCATGCAGCCAATAGTTTTGGCATTGCCATGTTAAGTTTACTTTTTGTGCGTAACAAACACTTCAGTATTGCAATTGTCGCGTGGGCTGTTGTAACATCCTACTCGCGTATGTATTTAGGTGTGCATTATCCTTTGGATATAATTGGTGGTATGTTGGTAGGTTTATTTACAGCAAGCGTATTTTATATGATTTTGCGCAAATTTAAAATATACAGCAAGCCAAACAATGTACATACACAAATTCCCATAATTGTGTTGATACTGTCGGTTGTAGTAATGTTGATTGATGCTGTTTTATCGAACTAAAAAATATTTTTAAACAACGCATAATTCGAATAAAAATTCAGTTGATTCAGAACTATTTATTCATTCACTCCGTAATAATTTGCAAATATCATTTTATATTGAGTGGAAATGCTAAATAATACATAATTAAATACCAGACACTTAAATACATTAGCAAAACGAAATTTACAGAGCAAACAATACCTAATTATAATCAACCCCTAAATATTATGATTACTTTTAAAAAATACAATTCGATAGAAAACACTTACGACAAAGAGTACTTGGATAAGATTAGACTTGAAATAGACGAGGCACAAGAATTTGTTGTTCAAGAAAAAGTGCATGGTGCCAATTTTTGCTTTCTAACCGATGGCATTGCTGTTAAAGCAGGCAAGCGAACGAGTATAATTGAAGAAAACGAATTGTTTTATGGTTACGAAGCATTACTCGAAAAATATAGTGCAAAAGTTGTCGACTTGTTTTCGGAGATAAAGAAAAATCATACCGACACCATTGCTATTTCAATATTTGGTGAATATTTTGGTGGGAACTACCCACATAGCGAAGTTAAAAACGACAGAAGTATCTCGGCAATTCAAAAGGGAGTGTATTATTGTCCCGAACACGAGTTTTATGCATTCGACATTTATATAAACACAAATACAACGGGTTATTATTTGAGCGTTGACGAAGCAAATAAATACTTTGAGAGCGCCAATTTTATATTTGCGAAAACATTGTTTAGGGGCACACTCAACGAGTGTTTGCAATATCCGAATGAATTTACGAGCAAGGTATCCGAATGGTTGCATCTACCAAGTATAGAAAACAATATTTGTGAAGGCGTAGTAATTCGACCCGTTGAAGTAATTTATTTGCACAATGGATCGCGCTTGTTGCTAAAAAACAAAAACAGTAAGTTTGCTGAGAAAAAGTCGGTAAAAAAACACCAACCTAAGCTTTTTGTAGAAATAACTTATAGTAATGAGTTACAAACTTTACTGTTGCAGATTGAAGATTACGTAAACGAAAACAGACTCAACAATGTAGTCAGCAAAATTGGACAAATATCAATACCAAGAGACACTGGGAAAGTGATTGGGTTATTGAGCAAAGACATATTAGACGATTTTTTGAAAGAGCACTCCAACGCCTATGCTCTTTTAGAAAAAAGCGAACAAAAAATATTGAATAAACACATTAATATGCTGGCAACAGATTTAATAAAAACGGTTTATTTTAAGCACTAACAAATGTGTAATTAATGGGTTGCCAAAAATTATTTCGCAACCACAATTTCAACAAAGCTTACTTCCAGTGTTTTCATATCAATGCTAATTTTGTAGGTTTTGCCCTGCTCAATTTTTATCCATGCATTGTAAGCACCTCCATCAGTAGTATTTGAAATAAATTGAAGTTTTTGCCCAAGCAGCAATACATCAGGCTTTGTATTTTCGACACCATAATCGGGACCAGCTGCACCCGATTGGTTGCCCCATTTTTTACCTGTGCGAAAACGAAAAGCAGCATTTACCTCATTATTTGGCGCCATATCAGATATCCACGAAGGTTTAAATACCGACTCAGCATTGCTCACCGTAAAAGTAAACGACCATGTACATGAGTTCTCTTGCACCATATCGTTTGTAATTGCTTCATTGGCTTTGCCACCCCAATCGATAAACGACCCTGTTATTTCGACAGCCTCCTGAGGTTGATCGCACACTATAGGCTCCTCTTTTGTTTTGCACGAAAGAAGCGTAATAATTGAAAGCAACAAAGTGTAATGAAGAAGTTTCATAAATATAAATTTTTGATTTGTTGAGCAAAAAAACGAAGAATAATTATTGCTAAATTATTTATGAACAAAAGGACTCCAACGAGGAGCCCTTTTGAAGATTTTTTTTGAATTTTCGAGCTTATTTAGCTTTACCCAAAACACCAGTAAATTCGAATGGGAATTTAGCATCTAAAGGCAAACTTACGTTTCCACCTTCCATCCAGTCGCCACCTTGAATAAACACTTTCATTTCGAAGTTAGCAGGATATGCACCAGTCCATTCGTAGTTATCACCCACTTTGGTCATTGTTCTGTCTGAGTCGCCCCAGCTTTTTTCGGTAAAATTACCAGTGAAAACAACAACAGCGCCAGCAGGAATAACAGAAGTAGCAGCAGGTTTGAAAATGAATTTACCATTACCAGCAGGAACTGGAGGAGCACATGGCTCTTTTGCCCATTTTGCAATGTCGATGTAAATCACTTGGTTCCCTTTTGTAATATCCAAACGAGGTTGTCTGTCGTTTTCAATAGTAAATAAAGCAAACGCAGGCTCGTCGCCTACAAAACTTACTTCTGGATCTTTGTCAGCCCAGTTTTCGCCCCATTGCGTATCCCAGCTCGAAGTGTTATCGGCTCTTACACCAACAGCTTTAAACATTATCGTTGGTGTTTCGGTAAAGTTGTTTGTAATTGTAAGTTGATACCAAGTTTCGGTACCAGCAACTTTAGTAAAAGCTTGCGCAGCATCATTGTCGTTCCAACCATTAAAGTTACCAACACCACGTACACCGTTACAAGTAGTAGCAGCAGGTACGCGAATTGCAATTGTAACTTTACCTTCCCCAGGAGCAGCCAAAGTGGGTGCTTCTTCAAGTTCTACAGTTGGTTCATCCACTTCTTTATCTTTACAAGAAGTAAATACAGTTAACGAAATGGCCAAAAGGGCCATAAATAAGAATTTTAGTTTTTTCATGATTCTTTAATTTTTAAATGATTATTAAATTATTTGTCTGGTTTTATCAAATTAGTATTGATCGTTTTGAGTATAAACAGTTGGATTTGCATCCATTACTGATTTTGGAATTGGCAAAATCATGCGATAACGCCCCGATTCACCTGCTGGATAAAGGTCAGTCATATTAGTTGCCCCACCTTTAAATCTCCAAGCTTTGGTATATTGGTCGAAACGAATTAAATCCGTTCTTCGAGTTCCTTCCCATGCCAATTCTCGTCCACGCTCGGCCAATAGTTCATTCATGGTAAGAGTAGCAGTTGTGTATGGAATAGCACCAGCACGATTGCGAACTACATTCACCAAATTAACTGCCTCAGCATTAGCAACACCGCCATTTTTTCGCATTATAGCTTCAGCTTTCATTAAATAAATATCAGCTAAGCGAAACAAAGGAAAGTCGTTGTTTGCATGATGTCCAATACCTCTTTCAACTTCAAACTTTTTAAAACGTGGGCCTTTAAAAGTTTGATAAGCTTCGGAAGCTTTAATTGAGTCAAGATCCACTATCAATACAGGATCAATGTCGACACCACCTAAGCGGTACGGCTGATCGGCAGGACGCAAACGGCCAACTAGCCATGTTTTATCGCGGCGTTTATCTTGACATTGTGCACGTACAGCATTGATTGCATTGAGTTTATTTTGATATGCAACAGTATCGTTCGAGGCAGCTAAATTCGCTAACTCTTGATAATCGGCTTTTGTTATGGCATTCGGATTATCGTTGTACGAATCGTAGAACTCTGGAAGCGTGCAAAAACCATTCCAAGTATCTGTTTTGTATTGATTTATACCAGCCTGAACGTAGTGATATGTCATTAAATGGAACATATTTCCTGGTGCCCATACGGCATCGAATACAATAGGGAAAATTATTTCCTTCGATGTTTGATTATTGACAGCAAAAACTTTCGAGAAATCAGACTCGAGCTCGTAGCCATAACCTCCATCCAAAATAGCATCGCACGCTGCAATTACTTTATCATAATCAGCAGGATCGCCAGCCGTTTGAGGGTCAGACACTTTGTTGCGCTTATAAACTTCGGCATTGAGATATATGCGAGCAAGTAAAGCTTGTGCCGCAGGCTGAGTAAAGCGACCATAATTGTGTTCAT